>CAKRVX010000038.1 GCA_934409175.1 uncultured Blautia sp. | reverse complement strand
ATGGATGCACCCTGAAAAAAGGCGGTATCCCGCCTTAATTCAGATGCTCTGGTAACTCAGTTACCGAGTAATTCACTGGCTGACAAACTCAGAAGCTGCTGCAAGGCAGGAGAACATCTTTTCAGGATGGGAGGAGATGAATTTCTGCTCCTTACTACATATGATAGTGCAGACGGACTGAACGAAAGATTACTGCAGGCGCATTTTGATTTCCGCAGAGAGATGAGCAGTAAGGTGGAATATTCCTGCGATTTCAGTTTTGGCTGTGTGGATATTGACGCTGAAAACCAGACTTCTGTCAGCGAGAGACTGAGTCAGGCAGACCAGAAGATGTATGATTTTAAGATACATAATTATATGGATCATAAACATCTGCAGAATTATGTTCCGGAATCAGGGAAGGATCTTGATAAAAGCGGTCTGGATAACCGTATATTTGAAGTATTTTCAAAGACTGCCAGTAACAGGTATACATATATCTGCAATCTGGAAACCAATGTTTCAAGATGGTCTGTTCAGGCTGTACGCGATTTTGGACTGCCGTCTGAATATATGTACGATGTGGGAAAAATCTGGGAGGGATATATTCATCCGGATGACAGAGAAGCATATCGTCTGGATGTGGAAGCTGTTTTTTCCGGAAAAAAACCGTTTCATGATCTGGAGTATCGCGCCAGACTGAAGGATGGAACATATGGCAGTCAGCGAATCCATTGTACTGAATGAGCTGATGATCCTTTTAAGAGATGCCAAATATACAAACAGCTCAGATCTGTATGTATACAATTACGAGAAGACTCTGGAAGCCCAGTATAAAATGGAACTTATGGAAACCATCAAAAGAAGTGTACTTTATGGATGCCAGGGCTTTTATCTGACTTATCAGCCGCAGGTAGACAGAGACTGCCATATAACGGGAGTAGAAAGTCTGATCAGGTGGAAAAGTGAGAAATATGGTGTGATATCACCAAATCAGTATATTTCATGGCTGGAAAAAGACAGCTGTTTTTATAAACTTGGATTGTGAATCCTGAGAAATGCCATGCATGAGACAAGACATTTTCTGAGGGAAAAACCGGATATGTGTTTAAGCGTGAATGTTTCCTATCGACAGTTTGAGAAAGAAAAATTTATCCGGGATGTTCTGATGATACTGGAAGAGGAAGATTTTCCGAAAAAGAATCTGACGCTGGAATTGACAGAATACTGTCAGTCTATGGACCCAAATCTGATCAATCGTTATATCCGGGAGTTTCATAAACACGGAATTCGTATTTCCGCAGATGATTTCGGTAGAGGATATTCTTCTTTCAGTCTGATGAAAATACTGGATTTCGACTGTATCAAGATTGATCAGAGTTTTATTCGCAATATTATGGACCATATGGTAGATCAGGTTATGGTAGAGTCCATTATCAAATGTGCAAAGACTCTTGGATTGCCGGTATGCGTGGAAGGTGTGGAAACTACGGAGATATTTGAATTTATAAAACAATATGACCCTGGATATTATCAGGGATATTTGTTTGCCAGGCCATTGTCGATCAGTGATCTGGAAAAGTTTATGAAAGAATACGAATAACCCGTCCGTGTCTGGAAATAAGCTGCTGTTCACATAGGTTTTTCAGTTCCCTCATCATGGCACTGCGGTCTACACTCAGATACCGGGCCAGGTCCGTGTAAGACATAGGCAGAGTGACGACATGTGATTTTTTATCAGCAATGGAGGAAAGATATGCCAGAAGTTTTGCCTGGATCGTTCCATGGGAAAGTACGTAAATACGACTGGTCTGCTGACTGGCTTTATGTGCTGTCATCTGAAGCAGATTGCTGACCAGCTGGCTGTGATGATCGCAGGCGTTGGGACAGCGTTTGATCACATGCTGATAGTCAATAAACATAACGCGTGATCGTGATCTGGCACGGATATAATAATGAAGAGAATCTTCAGGAAGAAGGAATGGTTCCCCGAAAACACTGTCTGTATGTAATTCATCCATCAGATATTCTGTTCCATCTATATCGCTGCAGTAAAGTATGGCCTGCCCTTCAAGGAGCAGGCCTATTTTCTGCAGGGAACTGGAATATTCCATAATAATTTCATTATTTTCAAAAGTTATTTCTCTGGCCTGAAAACAGATTCGCATTCTTTCTTGTTCTTCGGGAAGAATATGAGAGAAAAGTGTAATATTGGTATCGTTCATGATCAATCACCTCGTCAGACAATTATAACACCATTTTCTGGAAAAAACCATAATAATTGTTGCAATTGCAACAGAAATATCTGGACTTTTTAGGTATAATATAGACATAAACAAAGAACACAGATAATAATGATATTGCAGAAAGAATAGAGGAAAAAATATGAGAATTACAGATAGTATAAAATATGCAGGTGTAAATGATCATCAGGTGGATCTGTTCGAGGGACAGTATGCAGTGCCAAATGGAATGGCATATAATTCCTATGTTATTCTGGATGAAAAAATTGCAGTTATGGATACCGTAGATGCAAACTTCAAGCATGAATGGCTGGATAATCTGGAGCAGATTCTGAACGGACGCAAGCCGGATTATCTGATCGTACAGCATATGGAACCGGATCATGCAGCAAACGTAGCAAATTTTCTGGAAGTATATCCGGGAACCACAGTAGTAGCCAATGCGAAAACATTTATGATGATCAAAAACTTCTTCGGACTGGATCTGGAAGGTCAGAAGCTGGAAGTGGAAAATGGATCCACACTCAGTCTTGGAACTCATAATCTTACATTTGTATTTGCTCCAATGGTGCACTGGCCGGAAGTGATGGTGACATATGACAGCACTGATAAAGTTTTGTTTTCTGCAGATGGATTTGGAAAATTCGGCGCACTGGATGTGGAAGAGGATTGGGATGATGAGGCAAGAAGATATTTTATCGGTATCGTTGGAAAATATGGTGCACAGGTGCAGAGACTTTTAAAAGTTGCTGCAACACTGGATATTCAGATTGTCTGTCCATTACATGGACCAGTTCTTACAGAAAATCTTGGACATTATCTCGGACTTTATGATACATGGTCTTCTTATACACCTGAGGAAGAGGGAATTGTTGTAGCCTATACTTCTGTATATGGACACACCAAGGAAGCTGTGAATCAGTTTGTAGAGAAGTTAAAAAATAAAGGCTGTCCGAAGGTAGTTGTTTATGATCTTGCAAGAGATGATATGTCTCAGGCACTCAGTGATGCATTTCGTTACAGCAAGCTGGTACTTGCAACCACCACATATAATGCAGGAATTTATCCGTTCATGAATGACTTTATCACCCGTCTGGTGGAGCATAATTTCCAGAATCGTACAGTAGGTCTTATTGAAAATGGTTCATGGGCACCGCTGGCTGCCAAAGTGATGAAGAATATGCTGTCTGAGTGTAAGAAAATCAACTGGCTGGATACTACAGTGAAGATTATGTCTGCTGTAAATCAGGAGAACAGAGACCAGATGGAAGCAATGGCATCAGAACTTTGTCAGGAGTATATTGCAAAGAATGATGAACTGGCGAATAAAAATGATATGACTGCACTGTTTCGCATAGGATATGGCCTGTATGTGGTAACATCCAATGATGGAAAAAAGGATAATGGTTTGATTGTTAATACGGTTACACAGCTGACAGATTCTCCTTTCCGCGTTGCGGTAAATATCAATAAAACAAACTATTCCCATCACATTATCAAACAGACTGGAGTGATGAATGTAAATTGTCTTTCTGTGGATGCACCATTCTCTGTATTTGAGCAGTTCGGCTTCCAGAGTGGAAGAAGTGCAGATAAATTTGCAGGACAGAAGGTAAACCGTTCTGACAACGGACTGATATTCCTGGATAAATATATCAATGCATTCATGTCCCTGAAAGTAGAGCAGTATGTAGATCTGGGAACTCATGGAATGTTTATCTGCAGTGTAACAGAAGCACGTGTGGTAAGTGATCAGGAAACTATGAGTTATACTTATTATCAGAAGAATGTAAAACCAAAGCCGGAGACAGAGGGCAAGAAAGGTTTTGTATGTAAAGTCTGCGGATACATTTATGAAGGCGATGAGCTTCCGGAAGACTATATCTGCCCATTATGTAAACATGGAGCAGTAGACTTCGAACCTATCGGATAAGCTGAAGAATCAGTAATACGATAAAAAGAAAAGAGTATTTTGTGCAGAACAGACGGTGAAGTAAGCCGTCTGTTTTGTGCGTTGGAGAAATCCCTTGATAAACTTTTAAAGTCTGATAGAATAGAAAGAAAATAAAATTTCATGGAATAACCAATATATCAAAAGAACAGGGAAGCAGGGTGCGTACATATGATAACATTAAATGATTATTTATATTCCGGAGATACAGTATTAAAAATACTGCAGAGATATATTGAAGATCTGCGAAAAGACGCAAAAAACAACCATAATGAGATTGACCTGATTCACTGCAATTTTTTGATTCAGATCAAGGAATTGCTGGAACATAATGATTTCCTGACAGCACAGTCTCAGAAAATCAGAGAATTTTATAAATATATGACAAAAGAATATTCATTTCTGGCGTTTACAGTAAAAGGCCGGATCAAATCGCTGATCCGTGCAGAGGAGAAATTCAACGGATATATTGTAGAATATATTTATGACTATTACAGCAGACACGGAGCCTATCCGCCGATTGCAGAATTAAAGAACCGCTTAAGCTGTTTTCGTGACCTTATAGCATATCGTATTGTAATTTCTCTTCCGAAATGTCATTTAAAGCCAGGGCAAGACAGAGAAACACAGGAACTGAAATATTTATATGATATTGCAAACAGACTTCCGGGTTTTCTGGAAGAAAGAGGATTCACTGCGGAGTCTGCAAACGGGGTAATGTTAAGCTGTTCACCGTTATTGGATGAGACAGTGAAAACATACTACAGAGATTATATTTCTGAGAAAAGAGAAATGGATTATCAATCTCTGCATATTACGTTTTATGATAATAGTTCCCGGTCATTTCTTGAGGTGCAGATCAGAACAAAGGATATGGATGATGTGGCAGAAATCGGTGCGGCTAATCATCTGGG
Source organism: uncultured Blautia sp. (assembly GCA_934409175.1). Taxonomy (GTDB): domain Bacteria; phylum Bacillota; class Clostridia; order Lachnospirales; family Lachnospiraceae; genus Blautia_A. The sequence goes on along the minus strand of CAKRVX010000038.1, from coordinate 12,617 downwards.
ATATGAAAAGAAACAGGAAAACGAACGCGCAAGACGGGATGCTATTCCGAAAGGTGAGTGTAAATATTTCGATGATGCCTATGAAAGAGGAATTAAACTGCTGAATCTGGATCTTTCAAAACTGGATGTAAACATGTTTGCTGCAGTAAACAACAGTTTGATTAATGATGGATGCGGACTGTACAGAGGACGGCTCATTTTGCCGTATGAACATTTATCTCGATTTCAGAATGATCTGATTGACTGATAAAAATATAAATACTGATGTGAAAAAAGAGGAATGTACTATGGGATTTTTTCAAAACCAGAAGTTACAATATTAAAAGAAGGCTGGAATTACAGGTGAAGAGAATATACTGTTTGAATTAAAAAACAGTGATATGGATCTTGTAGTATTACAGGATATTTATATAGAAACATAGGATGGGAGAGGTGCACAGATTGATTTTATTGTAATTTCTTCTAAATTGATCTTTCTAATTGAATGTAAAAATCTCTTTGGAAATATTGAAATAAATTCCAGAGGCGATTTTATCCACACGATTCAATATGGAAATCGCTGGTTTAAAGAAGGAATTTATTCTCCGATCACACAGAACGAAAGGCATTTGTCTGTACTAAAAGAGTGCCGTACAGAAAATAAAAATGGACTGTGGAAGTTCTTTATCAGAAAGAATTTTGATGATTTTTATAAATCATTGATCGTACTGGCAAATCCCAAAACAGTTGTGAATGATCGTTATGCAAAAAAAGAAATAAAAAATCGTGAAGAAAGAAAAGATTATTTTGCGAAGTACGAAAATCTTATGAATGAAATAAAAGAGCTGGAAAAAAGTTCAGATGATAATAAAATAGAAAATACAGCGGATCAATCACCAGATCAGTCGGCAACGGAAGAAATTGATAAAAAGGAAAGAGGTATGTCAGACACAGGATTAGTATGTCCGCGATGTGGCTCAGAACTTGTTGTGAGAACTGCAAAGAAAGGAAAGAATGTTGGGAATATGTTTTGTGGATGTTCGAATTTTCCAAAATGCCGATTTGTAAGAAATATAGGTCAGCCGGAAAAAGAAGATTAAGTTGGTTAAATTTTGATTTGGATTTTTTGTATTACATAAGATGACAGTAACAGGACATAATGTTATAATTACTGTAAAATCGGGTCAAATTATGAAAAGTCATTAAGCAATATGAAAGTAGTGAATCGTATCGAGATTTTTGTTTGTCCGGAAGCACAGTAAAAGAAATTGGAGGAAAAAACAATGAGAAAAAATTTTGGAGCAAAACCTTACACATATCCACAGCCGGTGTTGATGATTGCTACATATGGTGAAGATGGAACACCAGATGTGATGAATGCTGCATGGGGTGGAATCTGTGATGCTAAAGAGATTTCAATGTGTATCAGTGAAAATCACAAAACAACGGAGAACATATTAAAACGTAAGGCATTTACAATCAGTATGGCCGATGAAGCGCATATGGAAGCTTGTGACTATGTTGGGATCGTTTCCGGAAATAAAGAACCAGATAAATTTGCAAAAGCTGGTTTTACAGCGGAAAAATCTGAAAATGTAGATGCACCGATTATTAAAGAACTTCCAATTTGTGTAGAATGCAGGCTTAAAAGCTATGATCCGGAAACATGCAGGATGGTCGGCGAAATTGTAAATGTCAGTGTTGATGAAAGTGTTCTTGACGAAAACGGAAATGTGGATGTTGTGAAGGCGGCACCGATAACATTTGATCCATTTAATAATACGTATATCAAATTAGGTGAAAAAGTGGGAGACGCGTTTAAAGCTGGCGCTGCACTGAAATAAAAATGAACCAGATTTGTTTTCATATGGAGATTCCCTGTATACATAATATGCTATAAGAGGAAAAATGAATTGCCGGAATATATCTGAGAATTTATTACAGTAATTTTCAGATGTATTCCGGCAATAACTTTATAAAAAAATATTATGAAGGATTATTTGTAAATATTCCATATGGCATTCTACAAATGAAACTGTCGTTCAGATACAGGTTCCAGATTTACAGAGTCTTTAAAATCTTTACGGAACAGAAATGCAGCCCCGGCAATAAATACAAAACAGATTACCCATGTGATCGGTTCACAGATGCAGACCGCCAGATAACCTTTTACAGGTACGATCCAGAAAGCAAAGACAACTTTACCAATCAGTTCCAGAACACTGCATAACAGGGGTGAAAGTTGATGTTGCATTCCCTGAAGAGCATTTCGCATAATTACAAGAAATGCCATAGGCGGGAACATGACAGTACTGATCCGGACATAAAGGAGAGCGTTGTCGATCACTGTCGGATTACTGCTTCCTGTGATCAGTTTTACTGCATAAGGTGCCATAAAAACTGAAAAGGCTACTGCAATCAGCCACCAGATCAGGTAAAGTCCAAAAGCAACTTTGACGCCACCCCAGATACGGGAACGTTTGCCGGCACCGAAGTTCTGACTGGAAAAAGTTGCAGTACTTGTTGAAAGTGCAGTTCCCGGCATCATGAATAGTTCTGCCAGCCTGCGACCGCCTACCTGGGCAGCGATATAGACATTTCCAAGTGCGTTGATACTGCTTTGTAAGATAACACTTCCGATGCTGAAAACGGCATTCATCAGTGCCATACTCATGCCGGTAATAAACATTTCCATAATAAATCTGAAAGGTACATGCAGGTCCTCTCGTTTTATATGAAGCTGAGGATAATTTTTTATAATATAGAAAAAACAAAGGATAACGCTGATGCTCTGTGAGAGAACAGTAGCAGTAGCAGCTCCCTGTACACCCAGATGAAATGGTCCCATAAACAGGACATCCAGTATTACATTGATCACACTGCTGATGATTAGAAAAATCAGCGGCGTGATACTATTTCCGATTGCACGTAGAAGACCGGATTCTGTATTGTAGATCATAGTCAGTGGAATACCGGCCAGAATCACAGTAATATAACTCATGGCGCCTGCGAAAGTGTCTTCAGGGGTCTGTAGAATGCGCAGGAGAGGATAACGAAAGATAAGAAATCCGGCAGTCATTACAATTGCAACAGCAAATGATAAAACAATCATCCAGCATGCAGATTTTCTCATTTCGCCCATGTTTCCACTTCCGAAATTACGGCTGACAGGAAGAGAAAGACCATTTGTCAGTCCAATGGAGAATGAGGTGATCAGGCTGTAGAGGGCAGCGGTAGCTCCAATCTGAGCCAGCGCTTCATCGCCAAGCAGATGACCGGCGATAGCTGTATCGGCCAGATTATAAAGCTGCTGGAGCAGACAACCGATAAAAATCGGCAGTGCAAAAGTAAGCAGCAGTCTGGCAATGCTGCCGCGGGTCATGTCAAGCACGCGGCTCTGTTTTGATGATGCCATAAAAAAGCCTCCTTGAAGAATTTCGTAATAGTCATTATGGATTATAATGCCAGCTTAACCCAAAGTAAAGAGATTAAGGAACAGTATTTTTTATTTTCAAAAGAAAAAATATGGTATACAATAAAGCCGACACAGATAATTAATTACAGGTGATGGAGAAGTTTAATGAATTCTAATTTTGAATATTATAAAGTTTTTTATTATGTTTCTAAATACGAAAATCTGACAAAGGCAGCAGCTGTGTTAAAAACCAGTCAGCCGGCAGTAACCCGGACAATCCACAATTTGGAAAATGTGCTGGGATGTCGTCTGTTTACAAGAAGCAAAAGCGGTATGAAACTGACACCGGAGGGAAGAATTTTCTATGAATATGTAGCCGCAGGCTGTGCGCAGTTTTTTAAAGGAGAAAATAATCTGAACAATCTGATCAGTCTGGATAACGGGACAATTTATATCAGTGCAACAGAGACCGCACTTCACTGTTATTTATTTGAGGCAATACGGGATTTTAATATAAAATATCCGAATGTACATTTCAGAATCCTGAATAACAGTACTACAGATTCTGTTAATGCATTAAAGGAAGGAAAAGTAGACCTGGCTGTGGTATCTGCTTCACTGCAGGTGGTAGATCCGCTGAAGATGAGGATAGTAAGAAAGTACCATGAGGTTCTGATCGGTGGCAGCAGATTCGAAGAACTGAAGGGAAGGAGAATTTCATTGGGAGAACTTTCTTCATATCCATGGATAAGCCTTACTTCCGGAACGATTACCAGAAATTTTCTGAATGAATATTTCGAATGTCATGGTCTGCAATTTTCACCGGACGTAGAACTTGCTACTACAGATATGATTCTTCCAGCCGTCCGGTATAATCTGGGGCTTGGATTTCTTCCAGCAGAATTTGCTAGAGATGATCTGCAGTCTGGAAAAGTCTTTGAGATTGAAGTAAATGAAACACTTCCCGAACGAAATATCATTCTTATTCACGATACAGAATATCCTCAAAGTATCGCATCCAAGGCATTTCAAAGTTTTTTGGCAGAGAGAGGATATGCAGTGCAGAGATAATGAAGATTAAAAATTTGAAATTGAAGATAACGCAGATATAAAAACAGAGCATGTATCATGCAAAACAGCATGTACCTGCTCTGTTTGAATGTGTAACAGCAAAATTACTCATTCCGCTATGCAGGGAGAAAAAATCTTTAGTTATATAAAACTCCAGGATTATGAAAAGCGTAAAAAACATATATGAATAATTGAGTGAATCAGAGGAAAAAACACTGAAAAAACGGTATAGAAAAAATGTGGATGAAAAACTTCAAATAAAGGGTTTTGTGCCTAAAAATAACAGTTATTTGGAACTGACAGTGGTAACATCTGAAAAAAATAACAGGGAATTGTCTGTTTAGGCAATTCCCTGTAACTATTAAGAATTATTTATGCCACTCCCAGTTTCTGATTTCTTCGAGATCCTGGCCGTATTCAGCGATGTACTGTTTGTGCTCAACAAGTTTGTCGTTCATCTTCTGGATTAAGAAGGAACCTTTGTTTCCAAGCTGTGGCAGATGCATGATTGCATCTTTTACAAGGTTGAAACGGTCGATCTGGTTCTGGACACGCATATCGAATGGAGTAGTGATAGTACCTTCCTCCTGATATCCATGAACGGAGATGTTGTGGTTATGACGTTCATAAGTAAGTTCATGGATCAGTGTTGGATATCCGTGGAATGCAAAGATAACCGGTTTGTCTTTTGTGAAGATTGCATCGTACTCTGCATCACTTAAGCCGTGTGGATGTTTGTGGTCGGATTCAAGTTTGAACAGGTCAACAACGTTAACAACACGGATCTTAAGATCTGGCATTTCATCACGAAGGATCGTAACAGCAGCCATGATCTCAAGTGTAGGTGTATCACCACAGCAGGCCATAACAACGTCTGGTTCTTCACCACAGTCATTGCTTGCCCACTCCCAGATACCGATACCCTGTGTGCAGTGCTTAACAGCCTGCTCCATGGTCAGCCACTGGCAGCTTGGATGTTTGGAAGCTACGATTGCGTTTACATAGTTCTTACTCTTGATGCAGTGATCAAAGCAGGAGAGTAAGCAGTTAGAGTCTGGTGGTAAGTACATACGTACTACGTCTGCTTTCTTATTAGCGATGTGATCCAGGAATCCAGGATCCTGATGAGTAAATCCGTTGTGGTCCTGCTGCCATACATTGGATGTCAGGATAAAGTTCAGAGATGCGATCGGCTGTCTCCAGGAAAGCTGGTTGCAGACTTTCAGCCATTTAGCATGCTGAGCTGCCATAGAGTCAACGATACGAATGAATGCTTCATAGCTTGCGAAGAAGCCGTGACGACCTGTTAACAGGTAACCTTCCAGCCATCCTTCACACATATGCTCACTGAGCATACTGTCCATGATACGTCCGTCTCTTGCAAGACAGTCATCAGTGTCAAGCATTTCTGCGTTCCAGTCACGTTTCTGATATTCAAATACTTTGTACAGACGGTTGGACATACTTTCGTCTGGTCCAAAAATACGGAAGTTTTTGTTTTCTTCATTCAGTTTGAAGATATCACGGATGTATCCGCCAAGCTCGATCATATCCTGAGCTTTTGTTTTGCCAGGCTGTACATCGATACCGTAATCACGGAAGTCTGGAAGACGAAGGTCTTTCAGAAGAAGTCCGCCGTTTGCATGTGGGTTTGCACCGAGACGTGCATTTCCCTTAGGAGCCAGTTCAGCCAGTTCCGGAATCAGGCGTCCATTTTCATCGAACAGTTCCTGAGGACGATAACTTTCCAGCCACTCTTTCAGAAGTTCCAGATGTTCCGGCTTTTCCATGGAAATCGGAACCTGATGAGCACGGAAAGAACCTTCAATCTGAAGTCCATCAACAACCTTAGGACCAGTCCATCCCTTAGGAGTACGAAGGATGATCATTGGCCATACCGGACGTTCAGGATCGTTGTTCTCACGAGCGTTCTTCTGGATTGCTTTGATCTCTTCGATTACAGTATCCATTGTTTCTGCCATCTTCTTATGCATTGTCATCGGATCGTCGCCTTCAACGAAGTATGGTTTCCAGCCACAGCCTTTGAAGAAGCATTCAAGTTCTTCATGAGAAAGACGGGAGAAGATAGTCGGATTGCTGATTTTATATCCATTTAAGTGAAGAATAGGAAGTACAGCACCGTCGGTGATTGGGTTCAGGAATTTGTTGGACTGCCAGGATGTTGCCAGAGGACCAGTCTCAGCTTCACCGTCACCTACAACTGTAGTAGCAATCAGGTCTGGGTTATCGAATACAGCTCCGAAGGCATGAGCGATGGAATAACCAAGTTCACCACCTTCATTGATGGATCCAGGTGTTTCCGGTGCACAGTGGCTCGGAACTCCGCATGGGAAGGAGAACTGTTTGAACATTTTCTTCATACCTTCCTCATCCTGGCTGATGTTTGGATAAACTTCGCTGTAAGAACCTTCCAGATAAGTGTTGGCGATCATGAAGTTTCCGCCATGTCCCGGACCGGAAAGCAGGATCATATCCAGGTCGTAACGTTTGATGACACGGTTGCAGTGTGCATAAACGAAGTTCTGTCCAGGTACGGTTCCCCAGTGACCAACGATTTTCTTCTTGATCTGCTCCATTTTTAATGGTTCTCTCAGAAGCGGATTGTCAAGAAGATAGAGCTGTCCGGCAGACAGATAGTTTGCTGCACGCCAGTAAGCATCGATTTTGTCAAGCATTTCCTGATTTAAAGGCTGCTTTTCGAGACATAATTTGTTGTCTTCCATTTTCTTACCTCGTTTTCTTTCTTTATCTTTGATGTCACATTAGTAAGTAAATTTATGTTATTTTTTTAACCAGACATATCCTATCACAGGAAAAAAGAAACGTAAAATAGAAAAAATGCATCATAATTATAACTTTTTGATATGAATAGAGCTACTGTACCTATTTTGGGACAGTAGCTCTGCAAATAAAGATTGAAAAATAATTAACAAAGTATGCGGCGCAGGTATGACCAATGAGAAATGGCAAAAATCAAAGCTCCTGGTTTTTTTCTGAAATTTCGTTTCTGAATTCCCTCCATTTCCGAACTGCTTCGGGATTTTGTTTTTCCAGTCGTTTCTCAAGCTTTCTGCGCTGGTCTTCCAGTCTATCCAGAAATTCAGGGTGTTCTTTGAGAATTCGTTCCTTGAGGTTACGACGCCGCTTTTCAATCAGCTGGATAATTACCCGGTGGTTTCTGTTGAGTTCTTCTGGAAGTTCATCCATATGTAATTCGATTCTTCTAAGAAGCTCATCCTCGTCAAATGCACCCAGGGTATGCCAGTTTTCCAGATGTTGTTCCAGACCTTCTTCCGATAGTTTTTCGATATCCGGAAGCTGATGAAGCTGTTCAATGATATGATGAACTTCTTTCTCGATTTCCATAACTGCATCTTCACCGAATGCCCAGGCGAACTCCTCCAGAGTATTTTCTTCCTCTGCAGGGAGAAGTGCCAGAGTGCGCTGCTGCAGTCGTTCTTCCTCTGTATCCGGGATATCCAGCTGCCATGGAGACTTCAGCCCGGCATCGTGCAGAGCAGCCAGAATAGTCCTGCGGACCATGCCGCCTTTGATCAGATGTCCGATGCCAAGCTGTTTCATCTGCGTGTTCATGGCAGAGGAATGCTCTGTGATATAGAAACGGATGCCACGCTTTTTCATATTTGATGCAATAGCGTCCAGTTGGTCTGCAGCAGTGATATCAATACTGTTTATAGCACTGGCATCCAGGATTACCACCTGGGTATCCGGACGGATACTGTTTTCAATATCTTCTTGAAAAATTTTTACATTTGCAAAGAAAAGGTTTTCGCTGAAACGATAGATCACTACATGTTTCAGGGGATACGCATAGGTGTTTTTGGACAGATCATAATAGGTATCCCGGCCGGGGATCATCCCCAGAAAAGCCCGGGGAGGATTGGTGGCTTTCAGGATTACTGCCACGAAGGAAAGAAGGATGCCGATAATTACGCCGTAAATCGTTCCAAGAAACAATACGCTGATACAGGCTGCCATAAAAATGTAAAACTCTGTACGGCTTAAACGGAACAGGCGGACTGCAAGGTGAACCTCAACTACGTCCATCAGTGCCGAGATCACAATGGCCGTCAATATGGGAACCGGCAGATAACCGATAAAACCAGTGCAGGACATAAGGATTACGGCCATGGTAATGCCTGCAGTTACAGAAACTGCCTGAGTCTGACCGCCATACTGTTCGTTCATGGATGTCCTTGATATACTGCCGTTTACAGGGCTGCATCCAACAGCAGCGGAAGCCAGGTTTCCGGCAGCACAGGCAAGAATCTCCTGACGGTCATTTAATTTATAACCATTACGGAAAGAAAAGCTGTTTTCTGCCAGAAGGGTTTCTGCCATAATGACCACAGCAACCATCAGTCCACGGCCTGCTGACTGTGTAAGGTCGATGGAAGAAAAGTTCGGGACTATAAAGTGAGGAAGTCCGGGCTCTACAGACTGCAGTAGCTTTACGCCGTGATCCTGTACATGGAATATAGCACTGCATGCCACGCCGGCAGCCATGAGAAGGATAGCTGATGGAAATTTAGGTATCAGTTTCTTTATAATGCGTATCAGAATCAGTGCAATAATTCCAAGGAAAAGAGAAAGCCAGTTGATGGTTCGGCATGTCTGGAAAATATGTGCGGTCAGCTCCAGAACTTCTCCGGAACCTGCGGAGCCGCCCATGAGTTTGGGGACCTGCATCAGGATGATCGTTAAGGAGATTCCGCTTATAAATCCGCCCATAACAGGAGTGGAGATAAAGTCCACAATCTTATCTGCATGGAGAAAATAAAAAAGCAACAGCCACAGACCTGCGAAAAAAGCAATGGCGGGAACATACTGCATTGCCTGGGGTGATTCTGCGGCAACACCCAGGGATGCGAGGGCACTTCCCACAATAGCAGCTGGCGCAGCATCCACACCGAAGATAAATTGTCTGGATGTAGAAAAGAGTGCGAAAAGCAGGATGGGGAAAACAGACCCATAAAGCCCGTATACTGCGGGAATACCGGAAATCTGGGCGTATCCCATGGAAATAGGAATGGAGACCGCAGCAATGATGATCCCTGAGAAAATATCTTTGGGGAGATACTTCAGATTATAATTTTTCAGGGTAGAAAATAACTGTAATTTCATAAGGTGTCCTCCCCATATTCTGATGGGATAGCTACTGACTGGCAACTGTCTCTCTCTACGAGATGATGAGGCACGATGATCTTTGTTGCCAGGAGATTAGGATTTTCGATATGGTTGATCATCTGAGAGGCTGCCTCGATTCCAAGCTGACAGGAATTGATATCAATGGATGTCAGCTGAGGTGAAGTAAGTCTGGCCAGAAGAGAGTTATTGAAGGAAAGAATGGACAGATCCCCCGGAATGGAAAATCCGGCCTTCATGCATACTCGTTCCAGATAAACTGCCAGAATGTCATCGCTTACCAGAATGGCAGTGGGACGGTCCTTCTGCTTAAGAAGATTAAGAAGTCGGTCTGATTTTTCCTGGGAAATTTCCGTAATTTCAATACAGTAGTCGGGACGTACAGGCAATCCATGATTTAAAAGTGCCTGCTGATATCCCATTTTACGGTCGGACGAGAATACAAGGGAAGAATCCACACCCAGATAGGCAATGTGTCTGTGTCCAAGGCTGTAGAGATATTCTGTGGCTTCCTGCCCTGCCAGAAAATTATCATTATCAATATACATGGTGTAATTGGTGTATTGTGCTGGTTTGCCGATCAGAATATAAAGCAAACCCTCACTGAACAGGTAATCAATGACAGGATCTTCCTGTTTGGAATAAAGAACGATAAATCCGTCTGCCTTGCCGCTGCGTGCCATGGAACGAACTGCCTGAAGGATTTCTTCTTCATTCTGGCCGGTTACAATGGTGCTGATATACTGGTGACTGTTGCAGTAATGGCTGATTCCGCGAATAGTTTCCAGATAAAATGAATTTTCGTATGCTTCTCTGGCGGAAGCCGGCAAAATGATGCCGATGCACCGGGAATTTGATGACTGAGATGCCAGGATGCTGGCCTGGAAATTGGGTTCATAGCCTAACTGAAGCATGGCTTTGCGTACACGTTCTTTTGTTTCTTCACTGATAGATGGATTATTTTTACAGGTTCTGGATACTGTGGATGGCGATACACCGGCCAGAGCTGCTACATCTTTAATAGTTATTGCCATGAAAAAACCTCCGTAAATGCCTGTGAGAAGCAATGGAAATTGGGTACTTTATACAGGTTTATAGTCTGCTATTATTTTATAGGAAGAAACAGGGGTTGTCAAATGGGAGTCATATGGTTTACAGATGGCGAAAAAGTAAGAAATGCACAAAAAATAAGATGCCTGATTGTATAAAAAGTAGAATTGAAAAATAGTGGATTGTAATTAATGCAAAATGAAACTATAATTAATGCAAACGCTTGCATGAATCAATGCAAATATTTGGCATTAAGAAAAGCAAAACAGTATAAACGAGAGAATGTAAAAGGAGAAAAATTATGGAAAAGAGATCAGCAGGAATTTTGATGCCTGTCAGCAGTCTGCCGTCAGAATATGGAATCGGATGTTTTTCAAAGAGTGCTTATGAGTTTGTAGACTGGCTGAAAGAGGCAGGGCAGACTTACTGGCAGATTCTTCCGCTGGGACCTACCAGTTATGGAGATTCTCCCTATCAGTCCTTTTCTACATTTGCCGGAAATCCATATTTTATAGATTTGGACGCACTGGTAGAAGAGGGAGTTCTTGATAAGAAGGACTGTGAGAAAGTAAACTGGGGAAAACAGGCAGACAGTGTAGATTATGAGAAAATTTACAAAGGACGTTATCCACTTCTGAGAAAAGCGTATGAAAACAGTGATATCAGCAAAAATCAGGATTATCAGAGATTCGTAGCTGAGAATAGCTGGTGGCTGTCAGATTATGCGCTGTTTATGGCAGTGAAGGATCGTTTCGAAGGAGTAGAATGGACAAAATGGGCGGAAGATATCCGTCTTCGCTGGAATAATGCCATGGATTATTATCGCGAAGAACTGTACTTTGATATTGAGTTTCAGCAGTATATGCAGTATAAATTTTATGAACAGTGGATGAAACTGAAAGCCTATGCAAACGGAAAAGGAATCCAGATTATTGGAGATATACCAATCTATGTGGCGATGGACAGTGCAGATGCCTGGGCACATCCGGAATTATTTCAACTGGATTCAGAGAATGTGCCACTGGCAGTAGCAGGCTGTCCGCCGGACGGATTTTCCGCTACAGGACAGTTATGGGGAAATCCTTTGTACAGATGGGATTATCACAGAGAGACAGGTTATCAGTGGTGGATTTCCAGAGTCAGCTATTGCTTTAAGCTGTATGATGTAGTAAGAATCGATCATTTCCGTGGATTTGATGAGTATTTTTCCATACCATATGGAGCAGAGGATGCTACCGGCGGACATTGGGAGAAAGGACCTGGAATCGATCTGTTTCGCAAAATTGAGCAGGCACTGGGATGGAAACAGGTGATTGCAGAGGATCTGGGATATATGACAGATTCTGTACGCCAGCTGGTTCGTGAAAGCGGATTTCCGGGAATGAAGGTTCTGGAGTTTGCATTTGATTCCAGAGATTCCGGATGTGCCAGTGATTACCTGCCTCATAATTATCCGGAAAACAGCGTGGCATATACAGGAACTCATGATAATGAAACTATTGTTGGATGGTGGAGCAGCATTACTCCGGCTGAACAGAAACTGGCGAGAGATTATCTTTGTGACTATGGGACTCCGGATAAAGATCTGTATAAATGTTTTATCAGTCTGATCATGAGAAGCAGTGCCAGACTCTGTGTCATTCCTATGCAGGATTATATGGGACTGGATAATCGTTATCGTATGAATACTCCTTCTACAGTAGGAACCAACTGGAAGTGGAGAGTAAAGAAAAGAGATCTGACAGTGAAACTGCAGAAGGAAATCCACGATATAACACTTAGATATGGAAGGAAAAACTGGAATTAAAAAATATGTGTTCCGCATTATTATAAAAATCAAAAAAAGGGCGTGTGAAAAAACGAAAGTTTTTTCATGCGTCCTTTTGTTTTTGGATGCAACAGTTGTTATATTTTA
>CAKRVX010000037.1 GCA_934409175.1 uncultured Blautia sp. | reverse complement strand
TTTCCCGTTCGACTTGCATGTGTTAAGCACGCCGCCAGCGTTCATCCTGAGCCAGGATCAAACTCTCTGATTAAATGTTTGATTCACTCAAGATAACAACTAGCTATCTCTCGTTTTACTGTTTTTGGTTTTTCAAACCGTTCTTAAAAATGTAAAGAATTTTCGAGAATCGTATGTGTTTCACTGTTTAGTTATCAAGGTTGTCTGTCTTGCGACAGCTTTGCTATTTTATCATGTTGTTTTCAGTTTGTCAAGAACTTTTTTCGAGCTTTTCCAAACTTTATTTTCAACATTCATTCTTTCCAACAGCTTTTCGAGTTTATCATAACTCTTTTGCTTTGTCAAGAACTTTTTTACTTTCTTTTTCAAGAAAGAACGGAGAAGGAGGGATTTGAACCCTCGCGCCGCTATTAACGACCTACTCCCTTTCCAGGGGAGCCCCTTCGGCCAGCTTGGGTACTTCTCCAAATTGTCCTAGATTCGTTATCCGTTTTCCGATAACTCTTTTCACACTTTCGTGTTCTTTATTCATTTAACTTTTCAATCGAAAAGCCTTGTGTATTATATCCTGTTCTCCAGGACTTGTCAAGTATTTTTTTCAACTTTTTTAAATTGTTTCCAGCCACTTGACTAACGGAGAGAGTGGGATTCGAACCCACGCGCCCTTGCGGACAAACGGTTTTCAAGACCGCCTCGTTATGACCACTTCGATATCTCTCCATATGTTGTTGATGCGCTTTTTCTCTGTCAGCGCAAGTGATATTCTAGCACCAAATCATACACCTGTCAACAACATTTTTTCATTTTTTTCAATTTTTTTCATTTTTGTATATTTTCAGCACTGTTCAGGAAGGCTTCTGCTATAAAAAGATCCTCTGGTGTAGTTATTTTTATATTCTGATAAGATCCTTCTGCAAGAGCAACCTTTACTCCTGTTTCCTGTTCTACTACCATCGCATCATCCGTGATACTGCTCATATCTCTACATCGAATACTCTCATGAGCATTTCTGATCAGAGGATATTCAAATATCTGTGGTGTCTGTATCGTCCAGACACTTTTTCTGTCCGGTGTAGACTCTACAAATCCATGATCATCTGCTAGCTTCACTGTATCTTTAGATGGCATGCCAATCACACAGGCGCCTGTTTCACCTGCTTTATCCAGTCCCCGTTTCAGTATTTCCTCCGTAATAAAAGGTCGGGCTCCATCATGAATCAATACATATTCACAGTCACGGCATGCACACAGTCCGGCATAGACAGAATCATATCTTTCTTTTCCCCCAACTACCACAGTGGTTACTTTTGTAAATCCGTATTTTTCTACAATATTTTCTCTGCAGTACTCTACCGACTCAGCCCCTGTAACCAAAACGATATCTCTGATCAGAGAGCTTTCCTGAAAACAACGCAGCGAATAATACAGAACCGGATAGCCCTGTATTTCCAGAAACTGTTTCTGTATCCTGCTGTGCATCCTTTTTCCCTGTCCTGCCGCCAGAACGATTGCTGTATTTTTTACAGATTTCATCCTATCTTTCTCCCAGTTTCAGGTTCGGGACTGCATTCAGATCCCAGCCATGTCTTGTTCCTTTCATATATTCATAATATGCAGCTACTCCGATCATCGCCGCATTATCTGTGCAGAAAATGGGTGATGGGCGGTAAAAGCTGTAACCATTTTTCGCACATGCTTCTTCCATTGCAGCCCGAAGAGTTCCATTAGAAGCAACTCCCCCTGCAATGGCAATCTTCTTCATTCCATAATCTCTAGCAGCCAGCATAGTATGCTCCACCAGAACATCCACTACAGCCTTCTGGAAAGAAGCTGCCAGATCTGCCCTGTTCACTTCTTCACCGGTCATCTGCGCATGGTTCAGATAGTTCAGAACAGCAGACTTCACCCCGCTGAAACTGAAATCATAAGGACATCCCTCAATCTTAGCACGTGGAAATTCAATGGCATCCGGATTTCCCTCTTTAGAAAGTTTATCCACCTTCGGTCCGCCAGGATACCCCAGTCCGATTGCTCTGGCAACCTTGTCAAAAGCCTCTCCTGCTGCATCATCACGGGTACGTCCAAGAATTTCAAATTCGCCATAGTCCTTCACGATCACCAGATGAGTGTGTCCTCCTGATACGATCAGGCATAAAAATGGAGGTTCCAGATCCGGATGTTCGATGTAATTAGCTGAAACATGGCCTTCTATATGGTGAACTCCTACCAAAGGAAGTTTTTTCGCATAAGCGATAGCCTTTGCCTCTGCAACGCCTACCAGAAGAGCACCTACCAGTCCTGGACCATAGGTTACACCTATCGCATCCAGATCATCCAGGGTTACATGTGCATCTGTCAATGCCTGTTCAATGACCTGATTAATCTTTTCAATGTGTTTGCGGGAAGCAATCTCTGGAACTACTCCTCCGTATAAAGTATGAAGAGCGATCTGTGAAGAAATCACATTTGATAAAATTGTCCTGCCGTTTTTTACAACAGAAGCGGCTGTTTCATCACAGGAGCTCTCAATTGCAAGAATTAATGTATCTTTCATCTTTTATTCCTCTGTTTACATACTGATCTTTTTTAGATCCTTATCACGTTACTCTTCTTCGAAATTCAGTTCTACACTTTTTCCATCTTTTCCAGGATATGCATTCGGGAAGATTTCTCTCACCTTATCCATAAATTCATCCGGTCTTACCAGTGACGGACTGTAATGTGTAAGCCACATCTCCCCTACCTGCGCATCCCGTGCAAGAACAGCAGCTTCACGGAAGGTCATATGCTTGTAACCTCTTGCCTTATCAGCCTTATCATCTTCACCATACATTCCTTCACAGATAAAAAGATCAGAACCGGCTGCATTTCTCAGTATGGACTCTGTAGGTCTGGTATCCGTAGTATAAGTCAGCTTAATACCTTTTCGGTCCGGTCCAAGGACCATATCCGGTGTATAAGTAATTCCATCTGCTTCGATCGTCTGTCCTTTCTGAAGAGGATTCCAGTATTTCAACGGGATTTCCTGCTTCTTCGCTCTCTCTGCGGAAAATTTTCCCTGTCTGAGAATCTCCAGTGTGTATCCGTAGCAAAGCACATTATGATTTACTTTGAAAGCCGTAATACGGTATCCATTCAATTCGATCACCTGTTCCGGCTGTGTAATTTCTATAAATTTTATTTCAAAAGGAAGCTCTGGTGCAATCACGCGAAGAGCATTGACTACTCTCTCCAGCCCCCTGGGGCCTACAAGAGTCAGCGGCTCTGTACGATCCGCATTTCCCATAGTAAGAAGAAGTCCCGGAAGTCCGCTGATATGATCTCCATGATAATGGGTAAAACAGATTACATCAATAGGTTTGAAACTCCATCCTTTTTCTTTAATTGCCACCTGAGTTCCTTCGCCACAGTCAATGAGAAGACTGCTTCCATTGTATCTTGTCATAAGAGCGGTCAGCCATCTTCTGGGCAGAGGCATCATTCCTCCGGTTCCAACCAAACATACGTCTAACATAAATTTCCTCCTGATTTTCTCCTGTGGCAAAGTGTATCACAATTGCCAATTCA
Source organism: uncultured Blautia sp. (assembly GCA_934409175.1). Classification (GTDB taxonomy): domain Bacteria; phylum Bacillota; class Clostridia; order Lachnospirales; family Lachnospiraceae; genus Blautia_A. The sequence continues at coordinate 14,470 of CAKRVX010000037.1, read as the reverse complement.
AAACAAGTGTGAATAAATGAATTGAATCTGTGATTTATTTCGTTTACAATATAGGAATCTTTTAACAGCCGGATATTTTAATCTCCTCACTGTTAATTACTTTTTGTAATTGAAGCAGGAGACTTACTTAAAGCAGTTAAAAGTTTATACCCGTATACTTACAACACACAACAGAAAGGATATTTCCATGAGTACCCGTAGATTCAGCAAACTAAACCTTCTTCACCTTTTTATTCTTACCGTATGCATTTTGTTGCTGATTGATCTGTCAGTTCCTTCCGGCAGCATGTTCGGTTCCGAAATCGACTGGTTATGTCAACATGTCACCATTGCAGATTATATGCGTAAGCAATTTCTGGATTCTGGAAATATCGTACCTGACTATATGCATCTGGGCGGCGGCGGAAGTTTTTTTAATATTTCCTATTATGGTTTCCTGCGCCCGGATGTTTTGCTCTCCTGCCTTCTGCCCCATGTATCCACAGCAGTTATTCTGCAGGTTTATGCTATCGCAGAAATCCTGGCCGGTATCTGGCTTTTATATTTCTGGATCTGGAAAAAGGGCATCGGAAATTTCAGCTGTTTTGCCGCTGCCTTTCTCTATGGATGTTCAGGCTGCATGTTTCAGGCTCATCGTCAGATCATGTTTGTAAATTACCTGCCCTTTTTGCTTCTGGCTTTCTTTGCTGTAGACAATCTTTCTGAAAAATCAGACAAACGATTCTGGATACCGCATTTTGGACTGGTGTTGTCATTTTTTATGATTCTGATACACAGCTTTTATTTTTTTCCAGCCTGCTTTATATCGGTCAGCCTTTACTTTCATTTTCACATAAAACAATACGGCAAAGAAAAAAGACATTTTCTCTGGAAAAACTATCTTTTTTCCATTACTGCCTCACTCATGCTTTCCATGATCCTGCTGCTTCCCACAGCACTGGCAATCCTGGAAACCCGGAAAAGTGTACGCACTACCACATTGCTGGAAATTCTTGCTCCCAATCTTACCCTTGACAGTATTCTGTACAGTCCTTATGGCTGCGGTCTTTCACTGATCTGCCTGTACTGTCTGCTGTTAAGCATTCGTAGACATAAAACCAGAAATTTTTCTCTCATACTGATGTGCCTGTTACTTTTTGACATCTGCTACTGGATCCTGAACGGTACCTTATATGTAAGACCCAAATGTCTCATTCCTTTTATGCCGTTACTACTGTGGATGACAGCACTGACCATTCAGGAACTGCTTGAGAAAAAAATACAACACAGCCTTCCTCTTGCGCTTGTCAGCCTGGTTCCTCTGCCCATACAATATCTGATGAAAAAGCCAGCATATGGGCTGTATATGTTTTTGGACGCTGCTGTTTTTATTTTATTTGTAATATATTGTATTTATATAAAAAATAAACGCAAATGCATCTCGGCATTACTTTTCTGTACAGTCCTTTTCGTCAGCCCGGGACTGCTGTATCTCTCCAGGGCATGTACAGAACAATTTCCATCAGAGAGTACTTCAGACACTTTTACCGAGAGTGATGTGACTTCTCTTTGTACAGACACAGATTCCCGCATGGATATCCTGTCCCGCCCAATGACCAGTACCAATTACGTATATACAGGAACCCAGAAAAAAAGTACCATTTATTCTTCTGTATCCAGTTATCGTTATTCTCAGTTATTCTACGACATACTGAAAATGCCCGTCAGCATTCGAAACCGCGTTGCTTTAAATGCAGATGTTAATCCTTTCCAGGAATATCTGATGGGTGTACGATATATTCAGACAAATGATGACAAAATTCCCGCAGGGTATCAGGTACTCTCTCAGAAAGGCAATCAGGTACTTGCAGAAAATGATCAGGTACTTCCCCTTGCATACGGGAGTACAGCCTTAATGAGCGAAGCTTCTTTTGACAGACTTTCATACCCTGAAAATCTGGATACTCTTACCAATCGCACTATCGTAGCGAAACCTGAAAAAGAGGCATCTTATGATTCTCACATGAAATCATGTTCTCTTCCTTCCGGTTTTATGGACAGAAATGCATCCACTGATGCAGTAACTATAAAAAAACAACTTCCCTTCACTGTAAAAGATCAGATCCTGCTCCTTTCTTTTCATGTGGACTATGACGGACTCCAGGATGTTTCTATTACTATCAATGGCATTCGTAACTGTCTTTCAGGGAAAGATGCACCATATCCAAATGAACACACAGAATTTACCTATATGCTTTCCTCTCCAGATGATTTTGATACACTCCGCATTCGGTATTCTGCCGGGGACTACAAGATTTCAGATGTCAGAGCATACCTTCTTCCAGTTTCTGCCATTGGCAATCCTGGCATTGTATCCTTTCACTCTTCTTCTGATGAAGGCATTGATGCCAATGAACTACTGAAAGGAACTCTGGATATGGATCAGGATGGTTACTTTGTCACATCCTTCGTCTGGTCCAATGGCTATAAGGCCTTCGTAGATGGTAAAAGGGTTACTCCAGAATGTGTAAATAAAGCTTTTGTAGGATTTCCCATAAAAAAAGGGGCGCATGAAATCACAGTTGAATTTCATGCACCCGGTAAAACTGCCGGCTGTTTCATCAGTCTCCTTGCATTTATTTATCTGCTGGTCTGTGGATGTCTGGTCATAAGAAGAGCATCTTCCACCGGATCGCTGTAATATCCTTTCCTGATACCATCCCTGGTAAATCCCATCCGTTCATATAAACGGATCGCAGTGGCATTTCCCACACGAACTTCCAGATGGATCGTGGTAACGCCCTGCTGATCTGCTAGACGGATCAGACTCTCCATCAGAAAGTTACCGATTCCTTCCCGCTGCCTGTCTCTTCGTACTGCCACATTGGTAATATCACCTTCATCCAGTACCATGAGCAGGCCACAGTAGCCAAGAATCCGGCCCTTTTCCTCTACTACCAGAAACATGGCATCATCCCTGGTCAGAAAGGTAAAAAAACCTTCCCTGGTCCAGGGAACATGAAACAGGTCTGTTTCGATCTCCATAATCTGATCCAGATCATCTACAAGCATTTCTCTTAAGATCATAATTCTTCCTTCACATTCTGTCAGCTTTTATTTCTCTGCTTTACAGGCTCTTTCCCGTTCTGCACGCTCCCGTTCCGCCTGAGAAAGGCGGAGATATTCCGGTGTATGTTCTTCAGCAGTTTCTGTTCTGCCTTCTTTGTAATAGATCATTCCCAAAGAAGCCACGGCCGCTGCACGTTGTTTGTTTACATGTGCCGGTGCGAAAGAATAAGGCACCTTCAGTTTCTCTCTGATCAGTTCACGGAAAACAGGAACTCCATCCCCCAGAAAGATCACCGCTTCTCCACGTTCATTCAGTTCTTCGATCAACTCTTCCATGGGTGCTGCCCACTGTTTCTTTACTGTTACCAGCTGATGTTCTTCAAACTTATAAATTCCCGTATACACTTGTTTTCTCCTGGCATCCATGATCGGGCAAATCAGTCCCTGTGCATCATAAAGATTATATGCCAATGCATCTACTGTAGGTACTGCTACCAAAGGTTTCTTCAGGGCAAGCCCTAAGCCCTTGGCTGTGGCCGAACCGATACGAAGTCCTGTAAAAGATCCCGGTCCTGCTGCCACAGCAATAGCATCTACACTCTCCAGATCCAGTTCCGTCATCTTCGCAATTTCATCAAGCATGGGTAAAAGTGTCTGGGAATGTGTTTTTTTATAATTGACCGTATATTCTGCCAGTAATGTATCATCCTCTACAACAGCTACAGATGCCACAATTCCTGAACTGTCCAGTGCCAAAATTTTCATTTTTCTTCTCTGCCTCCTGTTATATATCCAATCCTTCCACAGTGATTCTGCGGTAATCAAAACCTTTTTCCAGATCCTTCTCAATAGTTACGCGAATCAGATCATCAGGTAATATTTCCTCGATCAGATTTGCCCATTCGATCAGACAGATTCCCTGTCCGAAAAAATAATCATCATAACCGATTTCTTCCATTTCCTCAATGTCTCCGATACGGTAGACATCAAAATGATACAGCGGCAGCCGACCGCTTTCATATTCCTGGATAATAGTAAAAGTCGGACTGTTTATAGGTTCATTGATACCAAGCCCTGCTGCCACCCCCTGGGTAAATACGGTTTTTCCCACTCCCAGGTCACCTGTCAGCGTATAAATCTGTCCGGGTCTGGCATTCTCTCCAATCTTTTTTCCCACAGCATAAGTTTCCTGTGGGGTATTTGTTTCTATAACCATCTTTTCACCTTTTTCTTGCAGAATTGTTCTTTGCATATTATAATAGAGCGAACAGGGAAATACAATACTTTTTGAAAAGGAGAATATAGCTATGGCAAATCCGGTAGTAACAATTACCATGGAAAACGGCGATGTGATGAAGGCTGAATTATATCCTGAAATTGCACCGAATACAGTAAATAATTTTATCAGTCTTGTAAAAAAAGGGTTCTACGATGGACTGATCTTCCATCGTGTCATCAACGGCTTTATGATTCAGGGCGGATGTCCTGACGGAACCGGAATGGGCGGCCCGGGATACAGCATCAAGGGTGAATTTACTCAGAACAGATTTAAAAATGACTTAAAACACACAGCAGGTGTTCTTTCCATGGCAAGAGCCATGCATCCGGACTCCGCAGGAAGCCAGTTCTTTATCATGCATAAAGATGCTCCCCACCTTGACGGTGCTTACGCTGCTTTTGGCAAGATCATTGAGGGCATGGATGTTGTAAACCGCATCGCTGAAGAAGACACTGATTACAGTGATCGTCCTCTGGATGAGCAGAAGATCAAATCAATGACCGTAGAGACTTTCGGAAAAGAATATCCGGAACCAGAGAAATGCTGAGCCGGTCAGATAAAGAAAACGACTTATTTTCAGAAACTTTTTAAACCAAAAACTTCGGATCCCGTCCTGGAAATCCGAAGTTTTTTATTTATACACTCAGTTTGGTTTCAATCGTTAAAAATTTTTACGTCACCATTAATCACAGAGTAATACAGGTCTTTTTCTTTTCTCATTTTTGCACGCCCGCTGGTCCCTTCTGTAACAGCTTTCTCTACAGCCTGAATCTGATCTGCCGGCACCAGAACATGCAGAATCACACGATCTGTATATTCACTGTCCAGAATCGGAAGACCTTTTTCTCCGGCTATATATTGAATTTTTCCAATTCCCGTATAGTCTGTAATGATCTCCATGGAAATACCATAGGTCTTCTCTATCACAGTACTGGCATTCAGTCCCTCCTGCAGGCTCCTGGAATATGCCCGCACCAGTCCTCCGGTTCCCAGAAGGATTCCACCGAAATATCTGGTGACAACAGCTGCCACATTGTATATATCTTCTCCCAGAATCACATCCAGCATAGGTCTGCCAGCTGTTCCGGATGGCTCTCCGTCGTCACTGCATCTGGTGTATTCCCGGTTCTTTCCCACAGAATATACATAACAGTTATGTCTGGCATCCCAGTACTTCTTTTTCATTTCTTCTATAAAGGCGAGTGCCTCTTCTTCGGTAGATACGGGACGTACTGTGGCAATAAATCTGGACTTTTTCTCCACAATTTCGCCTTCACCGCCTTCATAAACTGTCTTATATTTTTCTAACATTTTTCATGCCTCCAGCCTGATCTCACATCTGCAGGTGCCAATTCACATTACTGTACATTTCATTCGCTGCAACCTTTTTGCCCCTGCTGTTATAAATACAGTTTACCATGAATTACAGAAATACACCAGCACTGTGTATACTATATTCCATAAAACCTCATAATCATTTATGAATTTTTATTTTTTTCTTTATTTACCTATTTATATTTGATATAATAGAACGGATTATAAAGGAGGTCTAACATGAATTACGGTAAAAAATCGACGGCCAGAAAGCGAAATTCCCTGATTTCCCGTTCCTCCATGATGGGGAAACGTGCAAGAGTTTCTTTTATCAGAGTTTTATTCGTGTCACTGATCGCTCTCTGCATCGGGGTAACCTGTCTGGGAATCGGTTCCTTCAGAGGCGTTATTGATAATGCTCCTGATGTTGATGATATTGATATTATGCCCCTGGGTTACGCTACATTTCTTTATGACGACCAGGGCAATCAGATCCGCAAACTGGCAGCACCCAATTCCAACCGACTGCCTGTTACACTGGATCAGATTCCCGAGGATCTGCAGCATGCAGTTGTTGCCATTGAGGATGAACGTTTCTATGAACATAACGGCATTGATGTAAAAGGTATCCTTCGTGCAGGTGTAAAAGCCATCACTACAGGAGATTTTTCCGAAGGTGCCAGTACTATTACTCAGCAGTTACTTAAGAATAACGTATTCACCAACTGGACCAGCGAATCTACATGGCTGGAGAAATTCACACGTAAATTCCAGGAACAGTATCTGGCAGTTCAGGTGGAGAAAAAAACAGATAAAAGTACGATTCTCGAAAATTATCTGAACACAATCAACCTTGGCGCAGGTGCATATGGTGTACAGGCTGCTGCCCGCCAGTATTTTGATAAGGATGTATGGGATCTGAATCTTTCCGAATGTGCCACACTGGCCGGTATCACTCAGAATCCTACCAAATTTAATCCTATCACCAATCCTGACAACAACCAGAAACGTAGGAAAGAAGTTCTTCAGCATATGCTGGATCAGAATTATATTACTAAAAAGGAATACAAAAAGGCTATGGCCGATGATGTTTATTCCCGTATCCAGGCTGCTCAGGAAAAGAATTCCAGTACAGAAAATACAGTTTATACTTACTTCGAAGACGAACTCACAGACCAGATCATCAATGATCTGATGAATATCAAAGGATACACCAAAACTCAGGCTACAAACCTGCTTTACAGCGGCGGTCTTAAAGTTTACACCACGCAGGATTCCAATATTCAGAATATCCTGGATGAAGAATATTCTGATCCATCCAATTATCCGGATCAGGTTCAGTATGAACTTGATTATGCTTTAACCGTTACTGATCCTGATGGAAATCAGGTAAATTACAGCAAGGAAATGCTTCAGTTATATTTCCAGAATGAGGATCCATCCTTTGACCTGCTTTTCGATTCACCGGAAGAAGGACAGACTTATGTGGACAGATACAAAGAAAGTATCCTGGCAAATGGAAGCAAAGTAGTTGCAGAACGTGTAAACTTTGCGCCTCAGCCTCAGTCATCCATGAGCATCATAGACCAGCACACTGGATACGTAAAAGCTCTCATTGGCGGTCGCGGTGAGAAGACAGCCAGTCTTACACTGAACCGTGCTACAGACACTACCCGTCAGCCTGGTTCTACATTTAAGATTGTTTCCACTTACGCACCTGCTCTGAACGAAAAGGGAATGACACTGGCAACTACATTCGAAGATGAGCCTTATGAATATCCGGATGGTTCTCCTGTAAATAATGCCACACGTTCCTATAACGGAACCACTACAATCCGTACTGCGATTCAGAATTCCATCAACGTTGTAGCAGTCAAATGTCTGGAACAGGTAACACCAGAACTTGGTCTGCAGTACCTGGATAATTTTGGATTTACTACTCTTGCCCATGGTACAGAAGCTGATACAGATGAAAACGGAAACGTCTGGAGCGACGCAAACCTGGCTACTGCACTTGGCGGTATTACCAGAGGTGTCACAAACGTAGAATTATGTGCTTCCTACGCAGCAATTGCAAACGGTGGCACATACATCAAACCAATCTATTATACAAAGATTCTGGATCATAACGGAAATGTATTGATTGAGAATACTTCTGCCGGACGTTCCGTGATCAAAGAGAGCACCGCTTACCTGCTCACAAGCGCCATGGAAGATGTTGTAAAAAAAGGTACAGGTACTGCCTGCCAGCTTGATAATATGGCAGTTGCAGGAAAAACAGGTACTACAGAAGCATACAACGATCTCTGGTTTGTAGGATATACTCCATATTATACCTGTGCAGTATGGTCCGGTTATGATAATAACGAGAAGCTTCCAGATTATGCCCGTAACTTCCATAAAAACCTGTGGAAAAAAGTCATGACCAGAATCCATCAGGGATTACCTGAAAAAGATTTTGAAAAACCTGCAAGCGTAGAGAAATTAAGTGTATGTGCAGAAACAGGCCTTCTTCCAAGGGCGGGCTGTCCTGTAATTACAGAATACTTTGATGTAGGTACCATGCCTACTGAATACTGTGAAGAACATTATTATGATACCAGCGACTCCTATGATTATGATACTGACTATGATAATACTGATTCAGATAATACCGATACAACACAGGATACAACATCAGACAATAATAATGGTGACGGAACCGATGATAATGGTACCAATACTCCTGACGATAATACTAATGACAACACCACTGATAATACCGGTGGTGATGATAGCAGCGGTGACAATGGCGATACCGGCGATGATTCAAACTACCAGATTGATTATATCAACTGATCCGTGAAAGAAAAATCCTCCTTTGAGCTTTCTTCTCAAGGGAGGATTTTATTTTTATATTAATATTTTAACTCGTTACGCTTCTCTGATCACCATACGCGCAGAACCGTAAATACCTGCATCATTTCCAAGTTCCGCCAGAATGATTGGGGTTTCTTTGCATGCAGTAAATGCATATTTCTTATAATATTTCTGAATACAGTCAATTAATGGCTGTCCTGCCTTTGAAACACCGCCGCCGATAACGATCGCTTCCGGATCTGTTACACATGAGAATATAGCCAGTGCACCGCCAAGTTTATCTCCCACCTGACTCATAATATCTGCCGCTACTTTGTCCCCATCTTTATATGCATCCAGTACATTCTTCGCAGAAAGTTTCGGGAAACTTCTGAGTACTGTTTCCTCTTCTGTTGCAGCCAGAGTTCTCTTTGCTACACGTACAATACCTGTTGCCGATGTATACTGCTCCAGACATCCGCTGTTTCCACAGTTGCACTTTTCTTCTTCAGTATGGTCGATATTTGCATGACCGATCTCACCGCCGGCTCCATGAGTTCCGGCTACAATCTTTCCATCCAGAATAATGCCACCGCCTACGCCGGTTCCAAGAGTAACAAGAATTACATTTTTGGCTCCTGCTGCTGCACCTTTCCATGCTTCTCCAAGTGCTGCCACATTGGCGTCATTTCCTGCTTTTGACGGAAGTCCTGTCAGCTCAGTCAGTTCTCTGGTTACTTCCTTGAATCCCCAGTAGAGATTTACTGCACCATAAACCTGTCCCTTGTCATTTACAGGTCCCGGAACACCGATACCAACACCATCAACATCAGCTTTATCCATTTTACGCTCTTCAATCTTATTCAAGATTGATTGGGCAATATCGGGAATGATCTCCTCACCATTATTCTCTTTACGTGTAGGAATCTCCCACTTCTCAATCAGAGTTCCATCAGTCTGAAACAGACCGCATTTTACAGATGTACCGCCAACATCAATTCCAAAACAATATTTTCCCATGATTTCCTCCAATTTCACAGCTGTCACTGCGCCCTTTATTATTTATCTTCGCGTCTTTTGGCAATATTAGCCTGCACACGCTTATACAGCTCTTCCGCTGCATTATATCCCATCTTCTTCTGTCTGTGGTTGACAGCCGCAGACTCTACAATGATCGCCAGGTTACGACCCGGACGAATCGGGAGAGAATGGCATACGATCTTATTTCCCAGATACTCCGTATATTCTTCGTGAAGGCCAAGACGGTCATATTCTTTGTCTCTGTCCCACTCTTCCAGTTTGATAACAAGATCAACAGACTGAGTATCCTTAACACTTTCAACACCGAAAAGGGTTTTTACATCAATAATACCAATACCACGAAGTTCGATAAAATGTCTCGTAATATCCGGTGCAGATCCAACCAGAGTTACATCACTGACTTTACGAAGTTCTACCACATCATCACTTACCAGACGATGTCCACGTTTGATCAGTTCCAGAGCAGCTTCACTTTTACCGATTCCGCTCTCACCTGTGATCAGAACACCCTCACCATATACATCCACCAGTACTCCATGAATAGAAATACACGGTGCAAGCTGTACACCAAGCCAACGAATGATCTCAGCCATAAAACTGGAAGTTGTTCTCTCTGTCACAAAAGTTGGAACATTATATTTGATTGCCAGATCGATCATATCCTGTGATGGTCTTGTCATTGTACTGAAGATCACACATGGGATTTTGCTGGAAATAAATCTTTCATATTTAAACTTCCGTTCTTCATCGCTAAGCTGCATCAGATAGGTATACTCTACATATCCAATAATCTGTACACGCTCGTTCGCAAAGTGTTCCAGATATCCTGTCAGCTGCAGGGCCGGTCTGTTGATCTCGGCTGTTTTGATCCAGATATCAGACAGGTCAATTTCAGGAGTCAGGTTATGAAGTCCCAGATCCTGAACCAATTTAGTCAACTGTACACCTTTCATTTGTCTCTCCTTTTCAGTATCAGAATTTGTTGCAAATTTCTCACAGTTCTAAAAACTGTGAGAAATCTTTTAGAGAATTATACCACATTTTTATATACAACTTCAATTGCAAATAGCAGATAGTATTTTATTCTTTTTTATTCACACCAGTATGAAAGAAATCATATACCTGCTGTGCACTTCCTGCATTCATACTCTCTATCTGTGTCAGTTCTTCCAGAGAAGCAGCTCTGATGTTTTCAATAGACTTAAATTTCCGCATCAGTGCCTTTCTTCTGGTTTCACCGATTCCCGGAATATCATCCAACAGAGAATGCACCTGTTCTTTGCTTCGCAGTGAACGATGAAATTCTATGGCAAAACGATGAGCCTCATCCTGGATCCTTGTGATCAGACGGAAGCCCTCACTGCCGGTATCAACAGGAATTTCCAGATTGTTATAATACAATCCTCTGGTCCTGTGATGATCATCCTTCACCATACCGCAGACCGGAATATCAATTCCCAGGTTCTCCAGTACCCTCAAAGCTATATTTACCTGTCCTCTTCCACCATCCATCAAAATCAGATCCGGCATAATGGAAAAACTGTCAAATTCGTCCTTTCCCTCATGGGTAAAGCGACGGGTGAGCACCTCTTCCATACTTGCGTAGTCGTTGGGTCCCTGAACCCATTTGATCTTAAATTTACGATAATCGCTACGTTTCGGTTTACCTTTCTCATAAACTACCATAGAACCAACAGACTCAAAACCGCTGATATTAGAAATATCATAGGCCTCCATTCGCCTGATTCCTGATAATCCCAGCCATTCTTCCACTTCATGAACAGCTCCGATAGTCCTGCCTTCCTCACGTTTGATCCTTTCCCTGTCTTTATCAAGAACCATCTTTGCGTTTTCTTCTGCCAGCTCTACCAGTTTCTCTTTGGTTCCTTTTTTCGGTACACGGATATAAACCTTCTGTTTTCTTCTGGCGGTAAGCCATTCTTCGATGATCTGTGCATCCTCAATCTCTTTTTGCAGCATGATCTCCCTGGGAATAAACGGAGTACCTGCATAGAACTGTTTCATGAAACTGGACAACACCTGTGCCTTCGTATCTCCTCTTGCCACCCGCAGATAAAAATGTTCCCGTCCGATCAGTTTGCCATCTCTGACAAAAAATACCTGCACAACTGCATCCTGTTCTCTCAGATCCAGACTCTCATCCATAGCAACTGCAATGATATCCTTATCTTCTTCACCGTAGCTGGTGATCTTCTGACGTTCTCCGATTTTCTGAATACTGCGGATCAGATCACGGTATTCCATGGCATCTTCAAACCGCATTTCTTCGGAAGCAGTCATCATCTTATCTGTCAGCATATCTATGGTATTCTGAAAATCTCCGTTCAGGAATTTCAGCAGTTCCGCAATATTTTTTTTATATTCTTCTGAAGTTATATATCCCTGACAGGGCGCTGTACACTGTTTCATATGATAATACAGGCATGGCCTGTCTTTACCGCAATCTCTGGGAAGCAGCCGGTTACAGGAACGCACCTTATAAAGTTTACGCACCAGCTCGATCACATCTTTCACCGCGCCGGCACTGGTGTAAGGACCGAAATATTTTGCCTTGTCTTTCTTCATCCTTCTCGCAAAAAGAACTCTGGGATATTCCTCATTAGTGGTCACTTTGATAAACGGATAACTCTTGTCATCTTTTAACATGGTATTATATTTCGGTCTGTGCTCTTTGATCAGATTACACTCCAGCACAAGGGCTTCCAGTTCAGAATCCGTAATAATGTACTCAAATCTGGTAATATGAGTTACCATCTGTTCAATCTTTGCCCCTTTGTTTCTGCTGCTCTGGAAATACTGACGCACTCTGTTTTTCAGACTGACAGCCTTTCCCACATAAATGATTTCATCTTTCTCCCCATGCATGATATATACTCCAGGTTTTCCCGGAAGTTTCTTCAGTTCTTCTTCTATCTGAAACATAAAATCTCCTCCATTTATGATTCTATGTATGCTGTTGATACCTGTCTGTTACAATTTTCGTACGTTAAAACAGAGCCGGGAAAGTATCCCGGCTCTGTTATTGTATCACTGAATCTCTGCCTTATCCAGCGTTACTCTCTTCTGTTTTGAATCTGAATCCGTCTTCTCAGACTGTTCTCTCTTCTCAGGAATAATCAGATCGTCCAGATTTTCAGGAATTTCCATTCCCTGCTCTACTGCACGGAAGATCTTCATAAATTCCTTTCCTGTGATAGTCTCTCTGCGGATCAGATAATCCGCAATTTTATCCAATGCCTTTCTGTGGCTGGAAATCAGTTTCTTCGCCTCCTCATAGGAATTATGAAGAAGCACCATTACCTCATGATCTACTTCTGTAGCAGTATCATCACCGCAGTTTAATACTGCTCTGCCACTGAGATACTGATTCTCCTGAGTCGCCAGACCCATCAGTCCGAATTTATCAGACATACCATACTGTGTGACCATAGCTCTTGCCACCTTGGTAGCCTGCTCAATATCATTGGCTGCGCCTGTAGTCACTGTGTCAAATACCAGTTCTTCTGCTGCGCGTCCTCCAAGATATCCTACAAGCATAGCTTCCAGTTCTTTCTTTGTGTTCAGATATTTCTCTTCTTCAGGCACCTGCATTACATAGCCAAGCGCCCCCATGGTTCTCGGTACGATCGTAATCTTCTGTACAGGTTCTGCATCTTTCTGCAGGGCACTTACCAGTGCATGTCCCACCTCATGATAGGAAACAATTCTACGCTCCTGGGCACTTAAGATTCTGTCCTTCTTCTCCTTACCAACCAGAACCACTTCCACAGCTTCCAGAAGATCTTTCTGAGACACTGCACGGCGTCCGTTCTTTACTGCAAGGATTGCCGCCTCATTGATCATATTCGCCAGGTCAGAACCTACCGCTCCGGAAGTTGCCAGTGCGATATTCTCAAAGTCTACCGTCTCATCCAGGTTTACATTTCTGGCGTGTACTTTCAGAATCTCGATCCTTCCTTTCAGATCCGGGCGATCTACAATCACCCGTCTGTCAAAACGTCCCGGACGCAGAAGTGCCGGATCAAGAACTTCCGGACGGTTGGTAGCTGCCAGAATCAGAAGCCCCTTGGAAGTATCAAATCCATCCATCTCTGCCAGAAGCTGGTTAAGTGTCTGTTCACGCTCATCATTGCCACCACCATAGCGTGAATCACGGCTCTTACCGATAGCATCGATCTCATCAATAAAAATAATGCATGGTGCGTTCTTCTTTGCCTCTTCAAACAAATCTCGTACACGGGATGCACCCACACCTACAAACATTTCTACGAACTCGGAACCAGACAGAGAGAAAAATGGTACATGTGCCTCTCCTGCTACCGCCTTTGCCAGAAGGGTCTTACCTGTTCCAGGTGGTCCCACAAGCAGAGCTCCCTTGGGAAGCTTGGCACCGATAGTTGTATATTTGCCCGGATTATGCAGGAAATCCACAACTTCCTGAAGGGATTCCTTCGCTTCATCCTGACCTGCAACATCTTTAAAAGTGATTCCTGTATCTTTCTGAATATAGGCTTTCGCACGGCTCTTTCCAACGCCCATCATTCCGCCGCCTTTGTTCATCCGCCGCATAAATACCATCAGAAGTACAAACAGCACAATAGTCGGCAGAAGTACACTGACCAGCATGGCAACGATCTCACTCACTGCATCTGGTGCTTCAGACTGGAACTTAATGCCTGTACCCTCCAGTCTCTCTGTCAGTTTATCTGCAGATTCCATTTGACGGGTATAATACTCTTTTTCTGAAAATGCAGAATCCTGATGCTTCGGTTTAATGGTCAATGTATCTGACTGAAGTGTAACTTCTTTTACATTTCCCTCCTCTACCATTTCGATAAATTTATCGTAGGTAATCTCACTGGAATTATCCTTGAGCATATTGGTAAACATGGCAAAACATACCAAAGTGATCAGGAGGCATACCAGAAA
>CAKRVX010000036.1 GCA_934409175.1 uncultured Blautia sp. | reverse complement strand
TTAAGAATATACATCATAGATGATATCCGAAAACAGGAGGTGTCATTATGGGAACTTTAGTTGTTGGTGGAATTTTACTTGTGATCGTAGTCCTGATCATCCGAGGGATCATTAAGGGCAAAAAAAGCGGTAAATCTTCATGCGGCGGAGACTGCAGCCATTGCAGAGGCTGCCATTGATTATTGAAAAGCGGAAGGATGATGTGACTTTGGGAGCAGCAGCATTACAAAAACATGACAATTGTACAGAACCCAATTACCAGAGAACATTAATGCAGAAAGATGTCGTAATCCAGGAATTAAAAAAAAGAGGCTGCAGGATTACCAAACAGAGAAGAATGTTGTTGGAAGTTATTCTCGAAAATGAGTGTTCCTGTTGTAAAGAGATATATTATAATGCCTCCCGCCTGGATCCGGGAATAGGATCAGCTACTGTATATCGTATGGTGAATCTTTTGGAGGAGATAGGTGCGATCAGCAGAAGAAATATGTATAAGATAGTACGCAATCCGGACTGCAAAGATGAAAGTATCTGTACGATTGAACTGGATGATAATACAGTCCAGAAATTATCCAGGGATAACTTTAATAATGTTATTCAGGCAGGCTTAAAAGCATGTGGGTATATTGATAATCAGGAAATCGAACGGATGTTTGTAAATTCCTGTGATTTTGAGTAAGAAAATAAGACCGTCAGGAGATTTATAATTTCCTGGCGGCTGTTTTGCATTATCAGGAGACACATTTTTGTAGTTCTGTTTAAAAAACAGATTGCATTAAACTAACTGTCAGAAAATAATATTATTTATCAAAAGGCAAAAAAGGGTGGAAATTTCGAAATTATGGTTGTATAATACAAAAACTATAGATAACCTGATGCTTGAAAATCATAAGTTTGGGGCATGAATATTTCAGAATCTGCCCTGTCTGACAGTTATCTTACAGTTTATAACTACTAATAAAATACTTTCAGGAGGAATCAGACAATGATCAAATTTAATGGTAAAAAAACAGGAATTTTTGCAGCAGGAGTTCTCTTTGGAACAGCAGGTATCAAAGTTCTTACAAGCAAAGATGCGAAAAAATTATATACAAACTGCACAGCAGCTGTTTTACGTGCAAAATCCTGTGTAATGAAAACAGCTTCCGCAATCCAGGAAAATGCAGAAGATATTTATGCAGAAGCACAGCAGATCAATGAAGAGAGAGAAGCAGCTGAGGAAATTGTAGAAGATGCAGCTGAAGAAACAGGCGAAAACACAGAAGACTTTAAAGAAGAGACAGAAAAAGAAGAAGGCAGCGAAGAATAATGAAATTTGCTATTAAGCATGAGATAAAAGGCCGAATCCGTATTCACCTTGCCCAGAAACATATGTCATACAGACAGGCAGATATTCTGCAGTATTATCTGGAGGATCAGGCAAATGTCAGCAAGGTTACGGTTTATGTAAAAACCCAGGATGTTGCTGTTGTCTATACAGGCAGCAGAGAGAAAATGATTAGGCTTTTGAGCAGATTTTCTTATGAAAATGCTCAGGTTTCTGATGCGGTTCTTGAGAATTCCGGACGGGAATTAAATGAAGAATTTAAAGAGAAACTAATCAATACGGTTGTATTACGTGCGATGAACAAAATGTTTCTTCCTTATCCGGTACGTTTTGTGCTGACTACTGTAAAATCAGTCAAATATATCTATCATGGTGTACGTACTCTTATGAAGGGTAAACTGGAAGTGCCTGTTCTGGATGCTACAGCTATCGGTGTATCTATGATACGCGGTGATATCAATACAGCAAGTTCAACTATGTTCCTTCTTGGAATTGGTGAAATTCTTGAAGAGTGGACTCATAAGAAATCAGTAAACGATCTGGCCAGAAGCATGTCTATCCATGCAGAGAAAGTATGGACAGTTACAGAAGATGGACAGGAAATTCTGGTTCCTGTTTCTTCTGTAAAAGCAGGAGATCTGATCCGGGTTCATATGGGAAACGTGATTCCGTTTGATGGAGATGTACTGACAGGAGAAGCCATGGTCAATCAGACTTCTCTTACAGGAGAATCACAGCCTGTACGTAAAGCAGAAGGCAGCTATGTTTATGCGGGAACAGTACTGGAAGAGGGCGAGATCACTCTGAAGGTAAGAGAAGCTGCAGGTGCCAGCCGTTATGAGAAGATTGTAGGTATGATCGAGAATTCTGAAAAACTGAAATCTTCTGTGGAAAGTAATGCCGAACATCTGGCAGATAAACTGGTTCCATATACTCTTGCTGGTACGGCTGTTACCTATCTGATTACCAGAAATGTAACTAAGACACTTGCGGTGCTCATGGTTGATTTTTCTTGTGCCCTGAAGCTTGCCATGCCTATTTCAGTACTGTCTGCAATCCGTGAGGCAAGTACTCACAGCATCACGGTAAAAGGCGGTAAATATATGGAAGCTATGGCTGATGCCACAACTATCGTATTTGATAAGACGGGAACTCTTACAAAAGCCAAACCCGTAGTATCTGAAGTAGTTTCTTTTGACGAAAACATGAGTGCAGATGAACTTCTTCGTATTGCAGCATGCATGGAAGAACATTTTCCTCATTCTATGGCCAGAGCTGTGGTCAATGCTGCTAAGGACAGACATTTGGTTCACGAGGAGATGCATTCTAAAGTTGAATATATTGTAGCTCATGGTATTTCTACAACCATCGAGAGTAAAAAAGCAGTAATCGGAAGCTGGCACTTTGTCATGGAGGATGAGAAATGTGTAATTCCTGAAGGCATGGAAGACAAATTTGAACATCTTCCACTGGAATGTTCTCATCTTTATCTTGCCATTGAAGGAAAACTGGCTGCAGTAATCTGCATTGAAGATCCACTTCGTGAAGAAGCTGCAGATGCTGTCCGTGAATTAAAAGAGGCAGGAATTACCAAGGTTGTCATGATGACAGGAGACAGTGAACGTACTGCAGCTGCCATTGCAAAACGTGTGGGGGTAGATGAATATTATTCAGAAGTACTTCCGGAAGATAAGGCATCCTTCGTAGAAAAAGAAAAAGAACTTGGTCATAAAGTTATTATGATTGGTGATGGAATCAATGATTCCCTGGCACTTTCTTCTGCAAATGTAGGAATTGCCATCAGCGATGGAGCAGCTATTGCCCGTGAAATTGCTGATGTGACAATTTCAGCAGATAATCTTCATGAAATTGTTACTTTGAAGAGACTGAGTACAGCTCTGATGAAACGTATCCATAATAACTACCGTACGATTATCGGTATCAATGGAGGATTGATTGCACTGGGAGTGACAGGTATTATCATGCCTACTACATCTGCACTGTTGCACAATATGTCTACTTTGACTATCAGTCTGAGAAGTATGCGAAACCTGCTTCCGAAAGAGGAAGAAGAATAAATCAGATAAGAATATAATAAAAAATCCAGCCATTATTTGGCTGGATTTTTTGCAATGTATTTTTTGATAGCTGAAAAACTTTCCGTGCTGATTGCATGTTCCATTTTACATGCATCATCTGCTGCAACTGAAGGATCTACTCCGATAGCTGTCAGCCAGCTGGTCAGAAATGTATGTCTTTCATAAATCTTATTTGCAATTTCAAGTCCGGATTCAGTCAGATTGATGAATCCATTTGAATCAACGGTGATATAATTATTTGCCTTTAAGTTTTTCATAGCAACGCTGACACTTGGTTTGGAAAATGACAACTCATGAGCAATATCAATAGAACGACAGTTTCCATTTCGATTTCTGATTACAAGTATAGCCTCCAGATAGTCTTCGCCTGATTCATGTAATGCCATAAAAGCACCTCCTTTTCTGTACTTGTATAGCATTATTTCTGTTACTTTCCGCAGCAACTTACTTCCTGACTATACGATTAGCATTATAACCTGTTGTTGGTTTTGATAAAGTATATCATAAATTTGATTTCCCGTAAAGAAATCTGTGAAAATCTCTTGACACAGAATAAAATCCTGTTATAATATAATCAAACAAATGAACAAGTGCTCATATGATAAAATAAATGAGCCGGAAAGGAAATAAAATTATGAAAAAGACTTATAAAATTGATGTAGATTGTGCAAACTGTGCAAACAAGATGGAGGAAGCTGCTAAGAACACAGCGGGAGTAAAGGATGCAACTGTAAACTTCATGATGCTGAAGATGAATGTGGAATTCGAAGAAGGCCAGAATCCGAAAACAGTTATGAAAGAAGTATTAAAGAACTGCAAGAAAGTTGAAGATGACTGTGAAATTTATCTTTAATTAACACATTCCAGATAGTCCCATTGCTTTTGGCCTTCTGTCCGAAGCAGTGGGATGATTTTTCTGAAAGTATATAAAATATGTGAGGAGATATGGTATGAATAAAAAGCAAAAAAAGATGCTGGTCAGAATTATCACAGCTGTGGCATTAATCATCATTCTTTCATTTCTGCCTGTAGACGGCTACCTGCGTTTTGGTCTGTTTATGATTCCTTATCTTGTAATAGGATATGATATTCTGAAAAAAGCATTTAAAGGAATCCTTAACAGACAGGTATTTGATGAGAACTTTCTGATGGCGGTTGCAACAGTAGGCGCAATTCTTCTGGGCGATTATAAAGAGGGCGTAGCTGTTATGCTTTTCTACCAGATTGGAGAACTTTTTCAGAGTTATGCA
The DNA here is from genome assembly GCA_934409175.1 of uncultured Blautia sp. Taxonomy (GTDB): domain Bacteria; phylum Bacillota; class Clostridia; order Lachnospirales; family Lachnospiraceae; genus Blautia_A. The sequence continues at coordinate 13,448 of CAKRVX010000036.1, read as the reverse complement.
GTAGGAAGAAGCAGACGAAATATCAGCGAACTGATGGATATCCGGCCTGACTATGCTAATATAGAAAATAACGGACAACTGGAACAGGTTGATCCTGATGAAGTCGCGATCGGAACAGTGATCGTTGTACAGCCAGGTGAGAAAGTACCAATTGATGGTGTGATCATAGAAGGTTCTTCTACATTAAATACCAGCGCACTGACAGGTGAAAGTCTTCCGCGCAGTGCCAAAGCAGGAGATGAAGTGATCAGTGGATGTATCAATATGACCGGCCTGCTGAAAATTCGCACAACAAAGGAGTTTGGCGAGTCTACAGTATCCAAAATTCTGGAACTTGTTGAGAATTCCAGTTCCAGGAAATCAAAATCGGAGAATTTTATTTCCAAATTTGCGAAATACTATACACCTGCGGTATGTTACGGCGCGCTTGCCCTTGCACTGATCCCGCCGATCGTACTGCTGATCATGGGGAAAACGGCTATGTGGGGTGAATGGATCTACAGAGCGCTTACGTTCCTTGTAATCAGTTGTCCATGTGCATTGGTCATCAGTATTCCGTTAAGCTTCTTTGCAGGAATCGGTGGTGCCAGCAATCAGGGTGTTCTGGTTAAAGGTTCCAACTACCTGGAAACTCTGGCTCAGACAAAATATGTTGTATTTGATAAAACCGGCACTATGACTCAGGGTGTTTTCGAAGTAAGCGGTATCCACCATAACGAAATGCCTGAGGACAAATTATTGGAATATGCAGCGCTTGCAGAGTGTTCTTCCTCCCATCCGATCAGTAAGAGCCTGCAGAAAGCATATGGCAAACCAGTTGACAGAAATCGTGTGACAGACATTGAAGAAATCAGTGGTAATGGTGTAATTGCCAAAGTTGATGGTGTTTCCGTAGCTGCCGGAAATACGAAACTGATGAACAGACTTGGCATTCCCTGTCAGGAGTGTCACCATGTAGGAACAGTTGTGCATATGGCTGTGGATGGTAAATATGCAGGTCATATTCTTATCTCAGATATTGTGAAACCTCACGCCAAAGAAGCCATTGCAGAACTTAAAAAAGCCGGAATTACAAAGACAGTTATGCTCACAGGTGATTCCAAACGTGTTGCAGACCAGGTAGCAGCGGATCTTGGAATCCATGAAGTATACAGTGAACTTCTCCCTGCTGATAAAGTAACAAAAGTCGAAGAACTCCTTGCTAAGAAAACAGAAAAAGAGAAACTGGCTTTCGTAGGTGACGGTATCAATGACGCTCCTGTACTGTCCAGAGCAGATATCGGTATCGCAATGGGGGCTCTCGGATCTGATGCAGCGATTGAAGCCGCAGATATCGTACTGATGGATGATGATCCTCTGAAGATTTCCAAAGCGATCAAGATTGCACGTAAATGCATCCGCATTGTATATGAGAATATTTACTTTGCTATTGGAATTAAGGTTCTTTGCCTGATTTTGGGAGCAGTTGGTATTGCAAATATGTGGATGGCGATCTTCGCAGATGTAGGCGTTATGATCATTGCGGTATTAAATGCGATTCGTGCGTTATTTGTTAAAAATTTATAGAAATTTATATGGTTACTGTCTGGCCATGGACAGTAACCATTTGTGGTAATATAATAGCTGTAAGAAAGGGACAGGTGAGAGAATGGAAGAACGTAAAGATGAAGTATGCGATGGATGTGAGGTTCATGAAGACCTGCTGAAAATCGTAAATGAAACATTACCCGAGGAAACAGAACTTTATGATCTGGCAGAGTTATTTAAGGTTTTCGGAGATTCAACCAGAATCCGTATTCTCTTTGTACTGTTTGAAGCGGAAGTATGCGTATGTGACCTTGCCAAAGCACTGAACATGACACAGTCTGCAATTTCTCATCAGCTCCGCATTCTGAAACAGAACAAGCTGGTAAAGAACAGAAGAGAAGGAAAATCCATTTTTTACTCTCTGGCAGATGATCATGTCTGTACTATTATTAATCAGGGCAGAGAACATATTGAAGAAGATTAAATCTATTTAAATGAGGATTGGATAAATGGAATCTCATATTTATGTAGCAATAGATTTGAAATCCTTTTATGCATCAGTTGAATGTAAAGATCATAACCTGGATCCTATGACTACCAATCTGGTAGTTGCAGATGCCAGCCGTACAGAAAAAACAATATGCCTTGCAGTTTCCCCATCCCTGAAAGCTTATGGGATTCCGGGAAGAGCAAGGCTTTTTGAAGTTGTACAGAAAATCCGGAAAGTAAACCAGGAACGATTGAAACATGTACCGGGACATAAATTTACAGGAAAGTCATGCAACGCTATAGAATTGGAAAATAATCCTTTCCTGGAAATCGGATATCATATTGCACCTCCTCGAATGGCCAGATATATTGAAATCAGTACTGAGATATATCAGACATATCTGAAATATTTTGCACCAGAAGATATGCATGTTTATTCCATAGATGAGATTTTTATAGATATCACACACTATATGAAAATCTACCAGATGAGTGCCTATCAGCTTACCCAGAAGATCATTCTGGATATTCTGGATACACACGGACTTACTGCAGCAGCCGGTATTGGCACGAATCTGTATCTGTGCAAGATTGCTATGGATATCGTGGCCAAACACATAGAACCAGATGAAAATGGAGTACGCATTGCACAACTGGATGAAATGGAGTATCGCAGGTTATTGTGGGAACATGAACCTATTACGGATTTCTGGAGAGTTGGTCCCGGCTATGCCAGGAAGCTTGCAGCAAATGGAATGAAAACAATGGGAGATGTTGCCAGATGTTCTGTCGGCAGATCAAACGATTACCATAATGAAGAACTGTTATATAAACTGTTTGGTATTAACGCAGAGCTTCTGATCGATCACGCCTGGGGCTGGGAACCTTGTACCATTGCAGAAATCAAAGCTTACAAACCGGAGAACAACAGTATCTGTTCCGGTCAGGTACTCCAATGCCCTTATACATTTGAAAAAGCAAGGATTGTAGTCAGGGAAATGGCTGAAATGATGGCGCTTGATCTGGTTGATAAAGGAATGAAAACAGATCAGCTGATATTGACAGTGGGATATGATATAGAGAATCTTACAGATCCTGCGATCAGCATGACATATAAAGGAGAAATTACCACTGACCGTTATGGAAGAAGTATTCCGAAACATGCCCACGGAACGCAGAATCTGTCCGAATTTACAAATTCAGCTTACGAAATCATTGAAAATGTACTAAAGCTCTATGACCATATCATAAATTCTGAACTGCTGATCAGAAGAATCACTCTGACAGCTAATCATGTAAAACATGAACAGCATATTGTAAAAAAAGAGTCTTATGAGCAATTGAATCTTTTTACAGATTATGCAGCAGTTGAAAAGGAAAAACAGGAAAAAGAAGAGAAACTTCAGAAGGAAAAAAAGCTTCAGCATGCAATGCTGGAAATCAAGAAAAAGTATGGTAAAAATGCAATTCTCAAAGGAACGAACTTTGAAGAAGGTGCAACTTCCATTGACAGAAATCAGCGAATCGGAGGACATAAAGCTTGAGCAGACAGAGAAATAAATATATGAACGAACATACAGATTTTACAAACAAATATGCCCCGGACAGTACGATCGGAAAACGGTCTTCACACAGATATAACGATATTATCAACCTTCCTCATCCTGTGTCTGCATCACATCCAAGGATGCCGCTTTCTGACCGTGCAGCACAGTTTGCACCCTTTGCGGCACTTACAGGGCACAGCGCGGCTATCCAAAGTACTGCTGAAACAACAGAAGAAGAGATGCAGCTTGGAAAAGATGTAACGTTATTGAAAGATCCTGCGGACCCTGCACTATGGGCAGTTCCCGAATCCAAAGATGAAATCCTATAGATGAACAATTCTCTTCACAATTTCATTCGTCAGCCCTCCGATCACAATACCTGCCGCCACACCTGCCACCAGGAGTGCAGGTGCATATATAAACACGCTGGCATTATTAACAATAAACATAGCGATCACTAACTGTCCTATATTATGAGAAACGCCTCCTGCAACACTGATCCCGATCAGACTGAAGGAGGTTTTTTTCAGCATCAGAGTCATTACAGTCATACTCAGCGCAGCTCCCGCCAGACTGTAAAGAATGCTGAACAGATTTCCGAACATAAATCCAATTACCAGGATACGTACCGCAGAAACCAGTGCAGCTTCCCGGAAAGAATATTTTTTTAATATAAAAAGAACGGCAAGATTGGCAAGCCCCAGCTTGATCCCCGGGATTCCTGCGAAAACAGGAATCAGGGATTCCACATATCCAAGAATAATGGCAACTGCCGAAAAAAGTCCAAGATAAGCAGTTTTCTGTTTCATTTCTGACAAAATTCTCCTTTAATATTGAATTTCCCAACCATCTTATCACAGAAACATTTATCTCGCAAGTCAGATGTTAGATGTTTCTAACAAAATTGCTTAATGAGAAAAAAACAGCATTTATACTTTGGCGAATCTCTGGAATTTTCCGAAAAAAAATGATAAACTTCTGAAGTTAGTTGCCGTTAATTCATACAAAAAAAGGAAAAAAGGAGAGACAATATCGTGAATAATCAAAATTTTTATCTGCGTCTGATTGCTCTTTTGCTGATCATTATGGCTGTATTTTTCTATAATGGAACAATGAAAGACAAAGAGCAGGAACAGAATATCGCAGATCTGACAGCGAAAGTAGAGAGCCTGGAAGAGCAGCAGACAGAGATTCTTACTGCACTTCAGGAAAATTATGAAGTGCAGAAAAAAGCAGCAGACAGTAATAGTTCTTCAGATTCAGAAGAGAAAAAATCTGACAGTAAGAAAACTTCCGAAAAAGAAGAATCCGAAGAGGATACTGCCGAAGATTCTTCTGACAATGTTTATAAAAATGGCACCTTCGAAGGTTCCGGTACAGGATATGGCGGAACCATTACTGTGCAGGTAACTCTTCAGGACGATACGATTACAGATGTAAGTGTAACCAGTGCGCCGGGAGAGGACAGTGCTTATCTGGCACAGGGAGAAAACGTGATCAACAGTATTATCAGTGAACAGAGTACGGATGTAGACACTGTTTCCGGTGCTACTTTCAGCTCCACAGGTATTCTGGAAGCTGTTAATGATGCACTGACAAAGGCGGAAAACTGATGAAAAAGAGACAGAGAAAAGTGCGGCTGATCCGCGCCGCCATACAGCTTATATTTTTTATAGCAGCGCCATCTTTATTTTCCACTGCATTTGCAGGCGTGAAATCCATATTTCTGGCAATAGGGAATCATCAGAGTGTGACATGGAACTCTTTTCTGGATGTAACAGCAGTCTTACTTCTGGTTACGATTCTGTTTGGAAGACATTTCTGCGGATATGCCTGCGCGTTCGGATCCCTTGGAGATGCACTGTATGAACTGACCCTGTTTATCAGATCCAGATTCTTCCATAAGAAAAAGAGACATGGTTATTCAGAAGAAATGGTACATAAACTGCAGAAAGTGAAATATATAGTCCTGGCACTGATCTTATTATTCTGTGTTACCGGTTTCTATTCCAGCCTGCAGGGAATGAGCCCTTGGGATGTTTTTTCCATGCTGACTGCAGGAAAGTTTCCGAAACCGGCTTATATTGTGGGAACAGTCCTGCTTGTGCTGATCATGATCGGAATGTGCACTCAGGAACGTTTCTTCTGCCAGTTTCTGTGCCCTATGGGGGCAGTATTTGCCATTATGCCGGTGATTCCGGGCGCATTGCTGAAAAGGAACCGTTCGAACTGTACACCGAAATGTACCCTCTGTAAAAAGAGATGTCCTGCACATCTGGATATTGACGGAGATACGGCACATTCCGGTGAATGTATTTGCTGTCATGCATGTACAGCTACCTGCCCAAGACAGAATATTCATTTTGGAGATCCGGATGTTAGTGATAAGAAACTTATTGATAAAAAATGATTAGTAAGAGCTAACTTTAAGGGTAGACACAGCAAACTCACCGTGGTATAGTTTATGAAGTTAGTTATTGCTAATAAGATATATGCTGATTGAGACGAAAAAACTATAATCAGTAGAAGTTTATCCATAAATATTTTGGGAGATTGATATGACAAAAAAGAAATCTTTATTATCCGGACTGTTTGTAATGACATCACTTGTATGTACGTCTTGCCCGGTATGGGGAAATTCAGAAACTGCCACTTACACAAAAACAGATTTTGCAATGGACACTGTAGTTTCTGAAACTTTATACACAAGTGGAGAAGATATTACAGACAAGCTGGTTTCCGCATTGAAAGATATAGAAACAAACTGGCTTTCCTGGACAGAAAAGGGATCTCAGATTTATCAGATCAATCAGAATGCAGGAACTCTTCAGGAAGTTTCTGAGGAAACCGCAGAGTATCTGAAGCAGACTTTTGCATTGTCTGAGGCTTCTGACGGAGCTATGGACCCAACTATGGGGAAAGTGATTCGTCTGTGGGATATAGACGGAGAAAATCCTCATATTCCGGATGAAAAAAAATTAAATTCCCTGCTTGAGAATGTAGGATATGAGAAAGTAACTCTGGATGGAAATCAGATTACCATGCCCGAAGGAGTAACCCTGGATCTGGGAGCAGTGGGAAAAGGAATCGGCTGCGATGCCATAAAAGGCATTCTGGAACAGGATAAAGAGGTTTCAGGTGCCATTGTGAATCTGGGCGGAAGCAGTGTTATGAGCTATGGCCAGAAACCGGATGGTTCATCCTGGCAGGTAGCTGTAACAGATCCCCGTGATACAGAAGGGGATTATCTTGGAGTCGTATCTCTGAACGGAACAGAATTTCTTTCTACCTCCGGAGATTACGAGAAATATTTTATAGAAGATGGAGTCCGCTATCATCATATTCTGGATCCTTCTACGGGATATCCGGCAAGAAGTGGTCTGACATCAGTAACAGTTGTATGCAGCGATGGTCTGGATGCAGATGGTTTGTCTACAGCCTGCTTTGTCCTTGGACGCGAGAAAGCCGAGAAGCTTCTGAAGCAATACAATGCGGACGGCTTGTTCGTTGATGATTCTGGTCATGTTTACCTTACAGAAGGCATGCAGGAACGCTTTCAGTTGATGAAAGATACTTATTCAGTCAGTGAATAGGTTTATCTTTATATATTTAAATTTCATATCAGGAGGATTTTTTAGGTATGCGCAAGGGAAATTTAATTAAACTGGCAGCACCTGCGATCTTAAGTGCGGCAATGATGGTATCTGGATTACCGGTAATGGGTGCTGATTTTTCAGAAGATACATCTGTTGAAGCATCAACAGATGTATTCACAGCAGACGATACTGCAAATGCTTTCGGAAGCAGTGAGGAAACACCATTCGTTGACGAACAGCAGGCAGAAGCAGATCAGTTCGCTGATGAGGCTGAAACAGGATACAAATATGTTTATGCAGGACTTACCTGGGAACAGTACTGGGCTTCTGAAGGTGTTTATAATGCAGGAAACACAGAATCCAACAGTGCTTTGGACAGCCACGGAGAATATGACAAAGGTGGATTTGATACTGTTACAAGAGCGACAGTAAATCATGGTCTCCACAGAGGAAGTTATCAGTGTGAAGCTATCATGTATGATGCAGAAGGCGGTTCATATGAAATCTCTTACTGGACATCTGCAAATGATGCAGTTCTTACAGATGGAACTACTGTGAAATTTAATCAGCCTGAAAGAGGAAAGATCACAAAAGCTGATGGAAGCGTCGTTGATTTTGCAAGTTACAAAGTGTTTGGCTTAAAATATGTTCCAGTTGCAGTTAAAGCTGAAGACTATGATGCGTTCAAAACTCAGTATAAAGTAGTGGAAGACGGCAGTGCTGTAGTTGGAGGATATGGTGAAGGTCAGTTACAGTCTTATAGTGCAGTTGCTGATGTTACAGCAGAAACCAATGGTTTAAAAGAAGCTGTAAAAGGTGCAGACGGAACATTTACTTTCACAGCAAGAAAAACTGGTACAGGCTCCGGTCTGAAAGATGAAGCGCAGAAGACAGTTTCTGATATCAATGTAGTAGTGCAGGACGCAAAGGGAAGTTACGGTGAATTTTTACGTGTAGACCTTACCGGTGCTGGATATGGTGCTCTTGGAGCAAAAATGTATGCTACAAGATGGGATTATTATGGAAACGGGGACACTGTACTCGCATCTTATGGAACTAAATTTGCCTCAGATAACTGGATGCATTCCAGAAACGGTATTCAGCTGGGTATGACAGATTCTTACCGTTGCCAGCTTCCGGAGGGAACAGATGGAACAGGTAAATGGGTAGTTACAGTATATGCAATGGGCTATGCTGATTATTCATTTGAATTTACAGCAACAGATGCAAATATTGTAAAGCCAAGTGTTGAGGAAGCTGACCTGACAGAATTAAAAGCAGCTGTTGAAAAAGCCTCTGCGTTGAATGAAGCAGACTATACAACTGACTCATGGGCATCTATGCAGACAGAGCTTGCAGAAGCGAAGGATTTACTTGAAAAAGAGAAACCAACGCAGGCAGAAGTTGATGAAGCTGTTGAACATCTGACTGCAGCTATGAATGATCTGGTAAAGAAACAGCCTTCCATGTCTCTTAGCAAAACAAGTATAACTCTTTATCCAGGAGAAACCCTGACTCTGAAAGCTACGACAAAAGATACAGATAAAACTCCGGTTTTTGTATCCAACAATACAAAAGTTGCTTCCGTAAGCAAAACATCAGGAAAGATTACTGCAAAGGCAGCAGGAACAGCCAAGATCACAGTAACCTGTGGCTCTTTACAGAAAACCTGCACAGTAACTGTTAAGAATCCAAGCCTGACTCTTTCCAGTTCCAAACTTACTGCATACAAAGGTGTTTCCACAACTCTGAAAGCAGTTGTCAAAGGATCTTCCAAAGTTCCTGTATTTACATCCAGCAATACAAAAGTCGCTGCTGTAAACTCCAAAACAGGAAAGATCACACCAAAAGCAGCAGGAACAGCCAAGATTACAGTAACCTGCGGTTCTTTAAAGAAAACCTGCACAGTAACTGTTAAAAATCCAAGTCTGAGTCTGGCAAAATCTTCTGCAACTATTAAAGTGAAAAAGACAACAGCCATCAAAGTGAAGGCTACACCATCCGGAAAAGTTACATATAAGTCCAGCAATACGAAAGTTGCATCTGTAAGTTCCAAAGGTATGGTAAAAGGAATCAGAAAAGGCAAAGCAACTATTACTGTAACATGCAATGGTATTTCCAAGAAATTTACAGTAACTGTTAAATAATTTCGATTATCTGACAGCTGTATCAAAATAAAAGAACCCTGTGTCCTGCCAAAAAACGGGCACAGGTTTCTTTTCGTTACTACAGGTGACCTTTACCGGATCAAGAAAACAGGAGGAAATTATGAACAAGAATAAACAATGGCTGAAACTTCTGCCTGCTGCAGCTGTATTTGCAGCAGTTTGTGTAACCTGTTACCAGACAGACAGAACACCGGCAGAGGCTACACAGGTAGAAAATAATAATATTATGTCTACTTCTGAGATTAAAAAGATGTTGAGCTATGAAGAGGACAGCAGTGACAAGGCCGAAACTTCTTCTGCCAAATCAGATAAAACTTCCAAGAAAAAGACAACAGCCCAAAAGACCAGTAAGATCAAAACAGGAAATAAAAAAAATACCACTACCGGTTCCGCCACATCCGGTGGAGCAGGTGGAACCGGAGCAGGATCTACTGTAACGCCTACCACAGAAGTTCCTTCTGACGGATACGTAGACGGAGTTTACACGGGTTCAGGAACAGGATTCGGTGGAACTATTACAGTTCAGGTAACTGTGAGCGGACGCAGGATTACATCTATTGATATCCTGGATGCTTCCAGCGAAACACCGGCATATTTTTCCAATGCCCAGGGAGTGATCAGCCAGATTCTGACCAGTCAGTCTCCCAATGTAGATGCCGTCAGCGGAGCTACATATTCTTCCAATGGAATCATACAGGCCGTACAGAATGCACTGTCACAGGCAATGCCTTCTGGAAGCCAGACACCTTCACCTACGCCGACCTCCACTCCCAAACCAACGAAAAAGCCTGTCCCTACTCCTGATCCTGATAAGGAACGGGTCTATAAAAATGGTACTTATACAGGTACTGGAAGGGGTTATAATGGTACGATCACACTGACTGCAAAAATAAAAAAAGGTGTGATCCAATCTCTGAAGGCAGATCACACAGATACTCCTGCATTTTTTAATAAAGCATGGGAAATTTTAGAGAATGAGATTATACAGAATCAGACGACGGACGGGATTGACACAGTCAGTGGAGCCACATATTCTTCCAATGGAATCCTGGATGCAATGAAAGATATTATTAATCAGGCAAAAAAAGGCAACACTTCCAAACCAACCGCTACTCCTAAACCAACTAAAACACCAACCCCTAAGCCTACAGCTACGCCAACCCCTGAGGCGACACCTACACCTGAACCATCTGAAACACCAGATAACCCGGGAGAAAATCCTGAAATTTCTCCAACACCTGAGCCGGAAGAGCCATCAGGACCATATAGAGATGGGACCTATTCTTCATCGAGTTATGGTTATAGTGGAAGGGTAAATGTAACGGTAACTATTCAAAATAGTCAGATTGTTTCAATTGAACAAAACAACAGCGATTCCGCAGAATATTTTGATTATGCATGGGAAACCATTTACCCACAGATTATAGAAAATCAATCCGCAGATGGTATTGATGCGGCAACCGGTGCAACATATTCCTCACAGGGAATCCTGGGAGCTGTTCAGAAAGCCCTGGCACAGGCAGCAATATAACCACTAAAAACAGAAAAGTAATAGTATAATGAAAAAGTTTTTCATTATATATCTGCTTTTTTCCATGCATTTGTCTGGAAAAGTGCTATAATTATTAGTGGAAACTAACTTATGGACTTTTACTTTCAAAGTTATAGGCAAAAGTCTGTATTGTCAATCAAATCTAAACAGAGAATAAAAGGAAGAAGGCTGTAAAAATGGGAAGATATTATCGTTTGACCCAAAATATTACCGACGATATGGCGGCAGAGATTTTAAGAGAACTGAAAGAATATGAACAGGTTCATACAGCAGAATTTACAGATGGATATAAGTATCTGCTTGTACGTACAGAGGAAGAGAATTATCCTTTTGTAATGACAAGGGCTTTGAATATCTGCCGCAGGATTGGAAAAGGATGCGAAATATCTTTTTCCAGGTTTGCAGTAGAGGATCTGGAAGCCATCCGTTAAACCAGCTTTCTCATTTCAAAACAGGAGGACTTTTCATGATCAGGACAACAGTGAAAGTAGACGGAATGATGTGCGGAATGTGTGAATCCCATGTAAATGATGCTGTGCGAAAAGCATTTCAGGTAGATAAAGTAACATCCTCACATACAAAGGGTGAGACAGTAATCCTTACAGAGACACCGGTAGATGAAGCGAAGTTAAAGACGGCTATCAGTGCTACCGGATATGAAGTAAAAGGCATTACCTCTGAACCTTATGAGAAAAAGAAAGGACTGTTTTCTTTTTTACACAAATAGGATGAGTGATAAAAGATACGCAGAATCTGTGAAAACTGCGTATCTTTTTTTACATTTACCATATTGCGAAAATACTCTGTTGATGCAGAATAGACGAACATGCCTGAACATAAATCTCGACAAATCTCGAAGGATGGCGTCAAGAACTGGCGTAAATTACCAGAATTGTGTTGTAGAAATTACAGGGATATGGTAAACTTGGGTCATGTTAAAACAATCATCTGGACGAAATAAATAATCTGGAGTTAATGTTGATAATGAAAAGAAAAATAGAAAATATTTGCTGGATTTTATTTTCCATTGGTTCCATGGCCTGTCTTTTTTACAATTTTGTAAGCAGACCTCCTGTGGGAGATAAGACAGCATTGATCATATACATAATCGGTGCAGCCGGCACAGCCCTGATTTACCCGGCAATTATGTTGTTTCTGGCATTCAGAAACAGAAGTCTTTATGAAAAACTTCAGAAGAAATCAGAAGTTCGGGCACATAAGAAACAGTCAGTAAAATCTTCAGGAAATTTTCCGCAAGGATATAAGTATACTGGCAGTTCGGAAGTACGCAGACTCATCAGTGCACTTGGCGAGGATGAGCAGCTTACAACGGAAGAAAAAGAATTTCTGTTAGAATACATTAAGAAGAAATGATGTGATTATTTGGAACTGTTGTTTTGCATGTCTGTCGCAGGAGCGATTCCTGTGTTTATATGTCTGATATTATTTCTGGCCCAGCGGGAAAATTATAATTATATCTGGGGCCGAAGATTGCTGCTGGCCGGTGTGTTCTTTTTTCTGGTACCGGTTCAGTTGGTAAAATGTCTGTTACCTGAAAAAATTCTGGCTAATCCCATGTTGAGCCGGGAATCACAGTTATATCTGTCACAGTCACTGACCTTCATGCACGAAAACCAAGGTGAATTTATATGGTTTCCGTGGTGGGTTTCGGTGCTTATCATCTTATGGGCTATAGTAATCATACTTTTTGCTGTAATCCAGTTTATAAAATACCGTAAAGGTATTCGTATTATTCTCCAATCTATTGACCATACCGTAGAAAACTTGAATATAAATCTTAAATATTGCGTTGTACCGGACGGATTTTGCGGGCCGTGTACAATAGGGTTTTTCCGTCAGCGAATTATTATACCTGACAGTTTTACGGAACATCCTGACTTTCTTATGGTTTATCGTCATGAGCAAAAGCATTTGAAAAATCATGATAATCTAGTAAAACTTATATGTCTGGTTATTCTCTGTTTACATTGGTTGAATCCAGCAGCGTATCTGTTGATTTTTCTTTACAGAATTACAGCAGAAGCTGTCAGTGACGGCGCAGCCGTAGATTATTGTTCAAGAGAAGAAATTGCAAGGTATGCGGTAATGGTAGTTTCGGGACCTCCTGTAAAAGAAGTATTTCCGACTGTATGGAAAAATAACTTCTCCGCAGAAGGCAAAGCAATCAAAAGGAGGATTGATTATATGATGAAGAGAAAGAAATCAGGAATGTTACAGAAGGGAATTATGGTTGCACTTTCAGCCTTGACAGTTGTTGCAAGTGCAGGAACTGTGCTGGCGTATGAACCAATGCAGTCATCAGATAATAGTTTTAGCGATATTGTATCTGAATTTGACGATGGAGATTTTTATAACTATGATTATGGTAGTTCAAGTCTAATGAACAACTTTGATTTTTCCCAAAGTGATGAAATTTTTGTTTATATGGATGGAACGCAAATAAATGTAGACGAATCAGTATCGCCACATGCAGTGTGTAAGCATGATATGGGAAATGGATATTTTTCAAAACATTCCAGCAATAGTTCTGGGGGGTGTACGGTAACTG
>CAKRVX010000035.1 GCA_934409175.1 uncultured Blautia sp. | reverse complement strand
GCGGCGTTCATAGTTCCACGTCTATGAGTTATTATAATAAATTGTGTGTTTTTCGTCAACTTCTGTAAATATCCGGCAAAACGTCCCACATTGGAATCATCCAGCGCAGCTTCTATCTCATCCAGAAGACAGAACGGAGACGGTTTCAGATTCTGGATTGCAAAAAGAAGTGCTATGGCAGTCAGCGCCTTTTCTCCACCTGAAAGCTGCATCATATTCTGAAGTTTTTTGCCCGGTGGCTGGGAAATGATCTTGATACCCGCTTCCAGAATATCTGCTTCTTCATCAAGTTCCAGTGTTCCCTTTCCACCTCCGAAAAGTTCTTTAAAAGCTTTGTCAAATTCTCTCTGGATTTCTGTAAACTTCTCTGTAAACTGTCTGCGCATTCCCTCATCAAGTTCCTGTATGATCTGTTCCAGCGTCTTCTCTGCTGTAACCAGATCGTTATATTGTCCTGACAGGAATTCATGGCGCTCCAGAAGCTCTTTGTAATCCTCAATGGCATTGACATTGACAGACCCCAGTTTACGAATCTCATCCTTGATCTGTGCAGCCTGCTTTTTCATCTGCGGCAGATCTGTAAGTTCTTCTTTTTTGTAAGAAAGAGCATTGTTGGGAGTGATTTCATATTCCTCCCACATATAACTGATACGTTCTTCCCTGCTCTCTTCCAGTTTTTCCATCTGGCTTTTCAGGCGGAAGCACTCTTTATCCAGAAGTCCGATCTGTCCGGAAAGCTGATCACGCTTTTCAAAAAATTCCTTATGGGCGGAATTTCTTTCTTCCCGTTCCTTCTGAAGATTTTCCAGTTGTATACGGTCTGTCTCTTCCTTTTTGCCACAACCTGAAGCTTCTTTTTTCAGTTCTTCAATAGATTGCTTCTTTTTTTCCATTTCCCGGCTGCTCTGCAGAAGAGAATCCTGTATCTCTTTTTTCTCCGATTCCAGTGCTCTTGTCTCAGAGAGAAGTCTGCTTAAGTTCTCCTGATCAAACCGGTCTTTCTGTTCCAGAGTAGAAGTCTGAAGACGAATGTCCTCCAATGTTTTGGCAGCCCGCATCTCCTCTTCTTTCCATTCATCCAGTTCGCTTTGTTTCTCCTGAATGAAACTCTCCAGTTCCTGTTCATCCTGCTTTGAATTTTCCAGTTCCTGAGCAATACGGTCATGATCCATACGGATTTCCTGGACCTGACGTTTAATCTCTGCCTGATCCCGGTTAATCTGGTCATATCCGCTGCGAATTTCTTCTGCCTTTTTTTCCTGCTGTGCAATGTTCATCTTTGCAGTATTCTGGTCTATGTAATGTTGACGAAGTTTTTCCTGAAACTCTGCTATTGTTTCACGGATCATGTTTCTTCGTTTTCTGCCCTCTTCCATGGACTTCTGCATGGTTTCCAGTCTGGATTTCTGCTCTTTGACACGAGCTTCCAGTTCTTCGATCTCTCTTCTTCGTCCAAGAAGATTACTGCTGTTTTTAAAAGCACCACCTGTCATGGAACCACCGGGACTTAAGGATTCACCTTCAATGGTTACCATTCGCAGGCTGTGCCTGTATTTCCTTCCAATGGCTATGGCATGATCAATATTGTCCACCACAAGCACCCGGCCCAGCAGAAATTTCGTGATCTGCTGATACTGAGGTGCAGTGGTTACCAGTTCACTGGCCACACCGATCACACCTGACTCCTCCAACGCTTCCTTTGGAGAAAAATCTCCTCTGGGACTGATGCTGCTTATTGGCAGGAAAGTTGCCCGGCCATAGCGATTCTTTTTCAGGAACTCTATCAGCGTTTTCGCTGTCCGTTCGTTATCTGTTACAATATTCTGAATGCTTCCGCCAAGTGCAGTCTCAATGGCAACCTCGTAATCCTTATTTACCTGGATCAAATCTGCCACAACACCCTGAATTCCAGGTACCCGCTCCTTCTGCTCCATCACACGACGGATACTGTTTCCATAACCGTCATATCTCTCCGTGATATTTCTCAGTGATTCCAGTCTGGAGGCTTCCCTGTGATAAGCAGTCTGATAAGCTTCCAACTGGGTATTCTGCTCTTTGAGTTTATTCTGTATCCTGGCAGTTTCCTGATTCAGACGATTACACTCCTCATTTGATGTACGGATGATCTCAGTAATGGCATCATATTGTTCCTGTGCTTTCTTCAGTACAGTCTGCTGCTCTTCTTCCTCACTTTTCAGTCTGAGGATTCTCTGACTGATCTCCGCCTTACGGATTTCCGTCTGCTCCATCATGGTATCAAATCTCTGGGCTTTTCCCTTGGTATTGGCACGGCTGTTTAAGATCTCAATGATCTCATTTTTACCATCCTCCACTGCCTGGGTACATATGCGGATATTCTCCTGGATTTCCTCCAGTCTTTTTTCTTCTGACTGAAGGTTATCTTTTACTGTTTTCAGATTAGTTCTCAGATCAGCTTTTTCCTCTTCCAGTTTTCTCCTGGAAACCTGGCGTCCGGAAAGTTCTTCTTCGATAGTCTGCAGACGGCCTTTGAAATGCTCCTCGTTCTGTACTCCTGCAAGAATCTGCTCATTTAATACACTGATCTGACCTTCCAGCTGCTGCTTGCGCAAAGCCTGCTCCTGGCTCTCAATCCGCAGATGATCGATTCTGCTTCCCAGTTCCTCCAATTCCTTTTCCAGGCGATCGTATTCCACCCTCGTCTGGTCATAGGACTTCTGGGTATCTTCCAGCTGCCCCTGCGCAAGTCTGTGCTTTCCTTCCAGTTCTTTCAGATTTCTGGCCGTATCTGCATATTCCAGAAGAAACATATTTACATCCAGTTCTTTCAGGGTCTCCCTTTTCGCCAGATAAATCTTCGCTGTCTCTGACTGTTTCTCCAAAGGTCCCAGTTGTCTGGTAAGTTCAGAGAGAATATCGGTTACACGAACCAGATTCTGACGTTCATCCTCAAGCTTCTTTATGGTCGCATTCTTTCTTCTTTTAAATTTAACGATACCTGCTGCCTCATCAAAAAGCTCTCTTCTCTCCTCCGGTTTTCCGCTTAAGATCCGATCGATCTGACCCTGTCCGATAATGGAATATCCCTCTTTACCAATACCTGTATCATAAAACATTTCGTTGATATCTTTTAATCGACAGGCACTGCCATTGATCAGATATTCACTTTCGCCGGAACGATACAGCCTTCGGGTCACTGTCACCTCATTAAAATCTACCGCCAGTT
This sequence comes from uncultured Blautia sp., assembly GCA_934409175.1. GTDB lineage: Bacteria > Bacillota > Clostridia > Lachnospirales > Lachnospiraceae > Blautia_A. Next base: position 15,074 of record CAKRVX010000035.1, on the reverse strand, counting down.
TATGGTCCGAATTGTCAAGCGTAATGGCTACCGATGCAAAACTTAATGGCTTTCTCAACTCAGTACCGGAGAAAATAACATCCTGCATATTTCCTCCTCGAAGAGATTTTGCGCTCTGTTCTCCCAGAACCCAGCGTACAGCATCGCCTACATTACTTTTTCCGCTACCATTAGGACCAACGATCCCGGTAATTCCATTATGAAATTCGAAATTGATCTTCTGGGCAAAAGATTTAAAACCCTGTACTTCAATATTCTTTAAATACATATTTCACCTGTCTACTTTTTCACAGCGCGGATAGCCTGATATGCAGCGGCCTGCTCTGCAGCCTTTTTCGTATGACCGCTTCCCTGCCCCATAACTTTTCCGTTTACTCTTGCCTCCACTGTAAAATTCTTATTATGATCCGGTCCCTCTTCTCCGATCAGGACATATTCTACAGGCTGTGTGCCATTTTCCTGCACAATCTCCTGCAAGATGGTCTTGCTATCATAAAAGAGCTGTTTGTGCTCCATATCATTCAGGATAAAATTCAGCACAAACTCCTTTGCACTAGCAAAACCACCATCCAGATAAATAGCTCCAAGCAATGCCTCTGTTGCATCGGATACAATAGAATCTCTGTTTCTTCCGCCTGTCATATCTTCCCCCTTTCCAAGAAGCAGAAACTGCGGCAGCCCAAACTCTCTGGCACAGTAAGCAAGACTTGGTTCACATACCAGGCTGGCTCTTTTTTTCGTCAGTTCTCCTTCAGGCACCTGTGAAAACTTCGCATACAGGAAGTCACTGCTGATCAGCTCCAGTACTGCATCTCCCAGAAACTCCAGTCTTTCGTTGCTTCCAAGCTTGCCCAGTTTTTTCTCATTTGCATAGGAACTGTGTGTCAGTGCCTGCATAAGATAATGTTTGTTTTTAAAATGATATCCTATAATTTCTTCTAATTCTTCTGTTTTTTTATTCATCCCATCTGCCTCCCAATGCGATTACAGGGCGCTGCATCAGCAGCCCCCTGCTTCGTCTGTTATTTAATTTCGCGGATCGCCTCTGCAGCGTCACCCACCGTCTGGATCTGTTCTACTGCTTCATTGTCAAGTTCAATATCATATTCTTCTTCAATCCCCATGATGATCTGAAAAATATCCAGGGAATCTGCTCCCAGATCATCGACAAAGGTGGTGTCTGCAGTTATGGTATCTGCATCTATATTCAGAACCTCCGCAATGATTGCTTTGATCTTCTCAAGTTCCATACTTCAGTCCTCCTTCCCTTTTATATCTGTATTTCTTTGATACATGCATTTCTTCTGTATCAGGATCCTTTGAGCTATTTGTTCTCAGATTCCTGTTTTTTCTCCGTTTCCTGGTCTTCCAGAATACGCTCTGCGATCTTTTCATTAATCTTCTGCTGTTTAAACTGCACACACTGGAAGATCGCATGACGGATCTCGATTGCTTTCGCACTGCCGTGAGTTTTTACCACAAGCCCTTTCAGCCCCAGAAGCGGTGCTCCGCCGTACTCACTGGCATCAAAAGATTTCAGAGTAGATTTCAACGCAGGTTTGATCAGAAGCGCACCAATCTTGGTTCTTAAGTTGCTCATCAGTCCTTCCTTTACCTTATGGATCAGGGCAGAACCTACACCTTCGTACAATTTCAGGATTACATTTCCTACAAATGCTTCGCATACCACTACATCTGCATAGCCGGCCGGAATATCCCTTGCCTCAATGCTTCCGATGAAATTAATGCCCTTACATTCCTTCAGAAGAGGGAAAGTCTCTTTTACCAGTGCATTTCCCTTTTCTTCCTCTGCGCCATTATTTACAATAGCAACACGGGGATTCTTCACTCCCAGTACATTCTCCATGTAAATAGAACCCATTTTCGCAAACTGTACCAGATGAGAAGGACGGGCATCTACATTGGCACCGCAGTCGATAAGCAGGGATACTCCCTTGGTGGTAGGAATCAGGGGAGCCAGAGGCGGTCTCTGTACTCCCTTGCTTCTTCCTACCAGCACCTGTCCGCCTACCAGGACTGCACCTGTACTCCCTGAAGAAACGAATGCATCTGCTTCCTGTTTTTTAACCATATTCAGGCCCACCACGATTGATGAGTCTTTTTTCTTACGGATAGCCATAACAGGCGGTTCTGCAGTCTCGATCACTTCTGAAGCATGCACAACTTCGATCCTGTCCTTCGGGTAATCCGGGTATTTCGCCAGTTCACTCTCTATTACTTCCTTTTTTCCTGTAAGTATTACTTTTATATCCTGTCTCTCTGTTACAGCTTCCACTGCAGCCTTGACAGGCTCCACCGGGGCATTGTCCCCACCCATTGCATCAACAACTACTCTGACCTGTTCTGACATATCTGTTCTCTCCTGTTTTTCATTTACCACTGTGATTTTTTCCACAGTCCGTCTCTTTTTATTTCCGGTCAAAAACATACCTAATCTGTATCATACTAAAGAACCTGTAAAAAAGTCAATAGTATCTGTAAAAATGGCTGTATGCAGGCCAGGTTTCTGTACCCGTGGCCTCCTCAACAGCCGGTACTGTGCTGTTGTCATCCTCCCAGTTGGCGCCGGAACCATAATCAATGGAAACTCCCGGATGTACATTGTAACAGAACACATTAAACCGGATTTCTTTTCCCGAATCCTCTACAGACTCTGCTTCCATCTGTACTCCTCTTGCTACCAGATCATCACCGGCAAATATGGGTGTCACACGGTATAAAACATGATTATCCGTTTTCCTGATATAATCCCCCACTTTATTTTCAAATGGAAGCATTCCTTCTACATTCATGTATCTGGTTCCTGTGATCAGATTTCTTTCGTTGGCATTCTCTGCTGTAAGCTGATAGGCAATCAGGTGACATCTGTTATACAGGGATTTTCCATCTATAAAATCATATTCTGAATGATGCCATCCTGTAGGTTTGATTTCACTGATGTTACCTCTTTTTTCCGCAGGCATCAGAGACCGGTCAATGTTTGCATAGGCAGCCCCGCATCTTCCCAGACTGTCCAGAGAACTGTAGGCTTCAAAAGCTTTTGTATTATAATCTTCTTCCGGAAAATCCGGCACATTATCATTAATCTCTATATAAGGACTTCCCGAATAGTCAGGAAGTTTATCCGGATCAACCTGTGTTCCCGAAATACTGACATTCTGTGTAGTATCTGCACTCTGAGCTGTGTCTGTATTCTGCAGTTCATCCTGAAAACTGCAGGCAATGGTTCCCGTTCCAATCCAGAAAAGGACCATACAATAAACAAATAATCTCTTCAGCTTTCTCATGATGCCATCTCCTGGTTATTATCAGATATTTTTCTGAGCTTCAATTCTTTCAGCCAGATCATTTAAATACACCCAGCGGTCCATTTTCTCATCCAATTCCTTCTGGGTATTTTCTTTTTCTTCCATGATCTCACGAAGCTTCATGGAATTGGTTGCATTGGCTGCCATATCCTGATCCAGTTTTTCAAGTTTTTCTTCCAGTGCAGCGATATCATCATCAATAGTCTCAAATTCTCTCTGCTCTTTGTATGTAAATTTCAGTTTCTGGGGACGGTTCTGTTTCCATTCTGCCTGAGCCGCCTTTTTCTTCTCAGGATCAGCTTTGTTTCCGTTTTCCGTACTAACAGTGTCTGTATTTTTACAGCCACATGCTTCTGCATAATCCGTATATCCACCTTCATACTGCGTCAATCTTCCCTCCCCTTCGAAAGCAAAGATCCTGTCCACAATATTATCCAGAAAATATCTGTCATGAGATACTGCAATGACAATCCCGGCAAAAGAATTCAGGTAATCCTCCAGAATAGTCAGCGTAGGAATATCCAGATCATTGCTCGGCTCATCCAGAAGCAATACATTCGGTGCTTCCATCAGAACTTTCAGAAGATACAGTCTTCTCTTTTCTCCTCCTGAAAGTTTGGCAATAGGTGCATACTGCATGGATGAATCGAAAAGAAAACGTTCCAGCATCATAGATGCCGTAATCTTACCGTCTCTGGTTGGAATATATTCTGCTACGTCACGGATGTAGTCGATCACACGCTGATTTGTATCCATGTCCGGCACTTCCTGTGCAAAGTATCCGATACGTATCGTCTCACCAATCTCCACCTCACCGGAATCAGGCTGAATCACTCCATCTATGATCTTGATCAGTGTAGATTTACCGCAGCCATTTGGCCCAATGATTCCCAACCGCTGATTCTTCAGCACAATATAGTTGAAATCATCCAGAATCTTCCGTTCTGCGAAGCTTTTGCTGATATGATGCAGTTCTATGGTCTTTTTGCCCATTCGTGTCTCTACGGAATCAAGCTCCACGTTTGCATCACGGACAGGTGCCTTTCCATTCTTCAGAGCTTCCAGGCGTTCCAGACGTGCACGCTGCTTGGTGCTTCTGGCACGGCAGCCTCTTTTCGCCCATTCCAGTTCCATCCGAAGAACGCTCTGTCGTTTTCTTTCACTGGCGAGTTCCATTTCTTCACGTTCTGCCTTAAGTTCAAGGAATTTCGAATAGTTTGCTTCATACGCATATAAACTTCCATGAGAAATTTCAAGAATTTTATTGGTTACTTTATCAAGGAAGTATCTGTCGTGAGTAACCATGATCACGACGCCTTTAAACTTACGCAGAAAATCCTCCAGCCAGGTAACCATTTCATTATCCAGATGGTTGGTTGGTTCGTCCAGAAGCAGTACATCACAGGGATTCACCAGTGTTCTGGCAAGTGCCACTCTTTTTTTCTGGCCGCCTGACAGATGATCGATCTTTTCCTCATGATCTGTGATTCCCAGCTTGTTCAGTACATTCCGCGCTTCACTTTCTGTACTCCAGTCTTTCTGCCATTTTCCCTCTGCCACATAATCCAGAATTGTGGATCCCTGTGGGAATTCAGGCATCTGAGGCAGATACGTGATCCTCAGTCCGTTCTGTGTGATCACCTGACCTTCATCCGGTTCTTCCAGACCTGCAATAATCTTCAGTATGGTGGATTTCCCTGTGCCATTGATGCCGATGATACCAATCTTATCTCCCTGATGAATTCCGTAAGAAACGTCATCAAGAACCACTTTTTCTCCAAATACCTTGGATACATGTTCTATATTTAAAATATTCATAAAATGAACCTTTCTCTTCGTATTTTTTCTGCTGTCAGATAACCGATTTATTATAGCACATAGAAAATACCGTGGCAAATAGGTGACACAAGAAAAAATCCCTCTGCCAGATCGACAGAGGGATTTTCTGTTCAGTTTTCAGTTCATTGGTGTTCCGTTTTCTACTGAGTATTTCAGGGCCTGAACAGCATTGGCAATAGCTGCCTTCTCTACTGTTGCAGTTCCCAGGTCACCCATATCAAGCGTAAGGGTATCATCATCATTTACTGTTACTCCGAAAGTCAGTGCCATCTCAGAAATTTCATCTGTAATAGTAACTGTCGCATTTTCCTCATCAAGAGTACCTTTGCCGATAAAGCTTACATACTGATTTTCATCATTCAGCACCAGTACGGAACAGAAACTTCCATCCTCATTATCTGCATAAACAAAAGTTTCTCCCGCATCTGTAGTGCCTTTATAGCATTCTGTCAGGGTTTCTCCCATCTGCTGATATACTTCATTGTAATCTTTTTCTTCGCCTTCTGCCTCATAAGGTTCCAGAGTTGCAGTGAGTTCTTCACTGTCTGCATCATAAAGCTCCAGAACATTTTCATCTGTATTTGCAAGAACCAGATAGGTTACGGGATTTTCTTTGTCGATATTTCCTTCAGCATCTGCAAAATACATAGCCAGAGCAGTATAATCTCCGTCCGAAGTAAGTGCATAATTTCCTAATACATCCTGATCTTCATCCTGCCACTGTCCGAAGAAGGTATAATCCTTATAAAATCCGTAAATATCTCCAGCGCTGTCTTTCCACAGTCCTACCAGTGATTCTGTTATGTCCGCAACATCTCCATCTTCTTCCGCTTCCTGTGCAGTATCATCCTCCGCTGCCCATACAGGCATTGATGCAGAACCGATCATCGCCACTGTGCAAAGACCTGCCATCAGTTTTTTCCAGTTTTTCATAATCATCTACCTTCACTTTCTAAAAATACTTTTTTCTTTTCCATCTACGCGCAGGATATCCGGCATATGCTTTTCCTTTTTTCTCTAAAGGTTATCCATGTATTTACTATAAAAAATCTGGAAATATATTTCAAGACACATGGGATGAAACGACATTTTCCGTGAAATAAAGCATCCACTTGAACCAGATAACAAAATAAGCTAAAATAGACATATTATTAAATACGCAGGAGGTATTCCGTTGAATATCGCAATAATCGACGATTCTTCAGAAGATCTGAATTCTATCCAAAAAATCATATCTTCTTATTACGAATCGCATAATACAGACACAAAAATTACATGTTTTACCAACGCAGAACTCTTTTTCCAGGATTATATTCCTGAACATTTTCATCTGATCATCCTGGATATCTATATGACAGGAATGACTGGTATGGATGCGGCCAGAAAAATCCGTGCGGCCAGTGATCAGACTCCTCTGATTTTTATTACCAGCAGTGATTGCTACGCTGTAGAAAGTTATGATGTTCAGGCTTTCTATTATCTTTTAAAACCTTTTAAAGCGGAAAAACTGGAAAATATTCTGGATGCAGTTCAGCTCCAACGCGCTCAGGATTCCAGATATATCGATCTGATCGCTGACAGAACCCCTGTACGCATTCCGGTCAGAAGTATTCTTTACGCAGATACTTACAGAAATGCAGTTCAGATACATACTCAGGCCGGAATCATCCGTTCCTATATTACCTTTCAGAAATTTGAGGAGCTGCTTCATGGCATGAACTGTTTTCTTTCCTGTTACAGAGGATGCATCGTAAATATGGATCACATCCTGCAAGCTACCGATGACGGTTTTCTGCTGGATAATCAGGAACTTGTCACGATCCGTAAACGCGGATCCAATGTAATAAAAAAAGCTTACCTGGAATATCTTTTCTCTTTCGATTCCGACAAATAAAAAAAGATGCATGGATATGCATCTTTCTTTATGATTTCTGCTGAACGATTTTCAGTGGAAGAAAAATATTTACTCTGAAAACTCCGTCTTCTGCCCTGAAATCTGCCAGCCCTCCGTATTTGTGTGCCACTTCAGTCACAGAGGCAGTTCCTATACCAAATCCCTCATGTTTTGTAGAATAAATCCGTTCTCCCTTTTTCACCACAGAACTCCTGCAGGTATTTACAATTTCAATCAGAAGTTTCTGGTTCTTCATTCTTACAGTAAGCTGTATACAGGGATAATCTGCCGTATTCTGAGCACTGACTGCTTCCACTGCATTTTCCAGCAGATTTCCGAAAAGCCGGCAAAGATCCATGTCTGAAATTCCTGTATTTCGGGGTATTGTCATATCACAGGTAAACGTGATATTTTTCTGTTCTAATATCTTCGCATAATAATGAACCACTGCATCTACCGCCATATTGGAACAATAACAGATCGTGTGATCTTTCTGTTCTGCCACAGCGCTGTACTCTGCCAGATACTTTTCCAGTTCTTTATATCGCCCCTCTTTTACATAAGCCTGAAGAATCCGAAGATGATGGCGCATATCATGACGCATTCTGCTGATTTCCTGCATTTTCTCTGACAGCTCCTCATAATGCTGCTGCTGCATCAGAAGTCTTTGTTCCATCAGTCTACTGTACTGAGAATACGTAAGACGGAACCTGTAAGCATCCGCAATCTCCTTCCACAGGATTATCCCCACGCAAAATACCAGCGCTGCTCCTCCGATTTCCGGAAACCATCCACCCACAACAGGCTCATATAAACGCCCGATACGGTCGGAAGCCAGCGAACATCCATATATCACGGTTCCAGCCAGCATAACGCTGAAATATCTGTCGCTGCTGCGTCTTATTGTTTTCCATATCAGATAAAAAGCTGTCAGCCACTTCATTCCTTCTGTCACCTGGGATACCAGATATAATCCGCCTGCACTTTGCATTCCGGAAGCCAGCAGTTCTGTAATAAATACCCCTGCACCAGCCGCTGCAAGAATCCCGGCTGCCAGTTCCGTTTTTTTATCTTCCTCTTCCAGAATTCTCTGCTGAAGAAGGATTATTCCGGCAAACATCAGATAATAGAACAAACTCTCTATTCCATACCAGGGCTGTGCTTTCACCGGGATAAACGCATGAACCAGCGGATAACACGTATATCCCAAAACACAAATACAGATTATGCAAAAATATGCCAATTCCACTTTCTTCGTTTTCCAAAACATATACACACAGAAACTCAGCACAAAAATTCCCAGGGCAAGAAAAACAGCATCCACCAATACTGTCACTCCTCTGATCAGGTTAAGCTGAAGAGGTGTTCCAAACATGGGTACATACTGAATTCCGGAAGATACAGAGCTTTTATCCGTAACTGCGATCATAATCTCCACAGTACCTTTTCCCCGAAATGTAAATACCCTGTTCTGAATTTCTTCCACATAATGATCCGGATCCGGATTTCCCACCTGGCCGACCAGTTTTCCATCAATATACAGACGATAGGCTGAAAAAACTTCCGTAAGCGAAATGCCGTAAATTTTTTCTTCCTCCGGTAAAACTACAGTAAGTCGGTAAGTACCACTGCCAAAAGGCGATCTGTTCTTTTCACCCAGATCCATTCCGCCATATTCGCCTATGGATATATAGCGGCAATAATAATCTCCTTTCTTTCTCTTCAGAAGATCTGGCGTAAGAAGAACATTTGGATAATATTCCCATTCCCTGTCCAGATAACAGACAGAAGAATTTTCTTCTACATATAAAATTCCCTGAATTGCTTTGCTTCCCCCGGCAGTATATTTATTATTTAACCGGTACATAAGTCCAAAAAATCCCATGGAAAAAGCGATGACCAATAAAACAAACAGTAATGTATGGTTCCATTTTTTACTGATGATCTCCACCTCCTTCTATGGGCTTTGACAGCTTTTTTATTTTCTTTTCTGACGGAATTTCTTTACGGTATATATGCCGGTAAAACACAGGATTCCTCCAATTATCACCAACATTTTAAAATTGCCGTTGTTTCCGACTGCTTCATCTGCTGTTTCCCGCACAGATTCCGGGACAGCATCTGCCGCATCTTCTTCCGGAAATTCAGACTGCACGGGGCTTTCTTCCTCTCCGCTTTGCAGAAAATAATCTCCCGTCCTGTCTGTCATTACTTTCAAAATTCCCTGTTCAAGAGAACATTCACAGAAATTCTCTTCTGTATCCTTTACTGTTACTTCCTGTCCGGACAATTCTTCCCCAAACTGATCCAGCGGTATCTGAACTGTCGCTCCTGGTACCTCTGCTATCTCTTCATTTCTGATAAACAAGCGGATAGAGAATCCTCTGTCACTGATCTTCTCAATCATAACCTGAAGTTCTTCTGTATCACCCAGTTTCCAGTCTTCTGCCACCTGCTTCGGAATTGTAAATACAATTCCATTTTTCTCAAATCTCGCAAATCCGTTCTGAGATAACATCAGAGCCAGACGTCTGCCTGTAATCACGGTAACCGTATCTGTTACCCGTTCTGCAGAGGACGGCATCTGAGAAATTTGCAGAGGTACAGAGGTGCTTTCTGATTTTTTATCTTCACTGCCATTTCTCTGCCCGGAACTTTCGTATGAATACCTCTCCGTCTCATCTTCTGTATCCGGTGTTTGGGCAGGAACCGTAGAAACCACCGCCTGTGTCTTACCTGGCCCCGTCTGTATAATATCCGGCAGTTTTCTTTCTTCTCTGTCTGCAAAATTCCTCTGATGCCAGAATTCATTGGTAATAAAGGCATCATCATACACAAATGAGTAAATTCCTGTACTACCTCTGGTATGTACCACACACAGCTCATAACTGTTCTGTCCTTCCAGAGTATCACAATACAGTTCTACTCCCCTGCTGGTCATAACTGCCTGATCCTTTTTCAGTTTTTTATATGATCCCTTGTTTTTTCTGAGATATATTTCAAATTTCTGTAATTCGTCTGATGAAAATCCATCTGTCACCATAGGAAAAAGAACCACATGTACTGCCGGCATATAATAAGTATCGATCTGGGGTGCATCTTTTTTCTGAACAGAAATATAAGCATATGCCTTGGGTAATGTAAAACCTTGTTTTAAAACATAATCTTCCGGAATTTTAAAAATACCTTCTATTTTATATAATCCCGGACGTTCTGTGTTCACTTCTGAAATATTCCACGCTGATTTCAGAAGGAGTGCCGGATTTTCTGGTGTATCTTCATAAACAGACGCTGTACTGACTTTCAGCATCTGATCATTTTCCAGCTCATCTTTGATTTTTTTCAGTTCATCTTTGGATGAAATTGCATAGGCACCGCATCGTGTCAGAAATTTCTCTCCTTCTTTTTCGTAAGAAGCAATGCAATTGGATGGATGCCATATATTTCCAATTTCTCCCTGTGTATAACTGTAAATTTTAAGATCTCCATCTGTACAATAAGCAAATTTCAGAATTCTGGTCATAGACTTTCCATATCTTACTGTCATAAAATAAGTGTTCCCTGCACTCATGCTTTGATTGGAAAGATATAAACCATCACTGTCACATATGGCATATCCTCCTTCCGTAAGATCAATCCAAAGTCCCCCTGCCTTTTTTATCCAGACAGACATTTCCTCTGTATCACTTCTGTCCAGCCAGGGAAAAATGTAAATTCCGGCAGCAGTCAATCGATACCATGCATTAATATCCGGCGTGTCACGGCTCTGCACAGAAACCATAGTCTGTATCTGCCCCGTCTGTCCATTTTCCGGATTCCCTTTTATTTTATAAACGCCTTTCTGATTCATATTAACAGAGGAAAGATCCCATTTCACAGGAACAGTCAGCGTCTCATCCTCTGTATATAAAGTGTATGTTACATCTTTCAGTTGATTCAGTATCTCTTCTTTTGTACCATATATTTCTACTGCTACTGCTGGAATATCACGGGGTATTATAAGATTTTCCTTTTTTGCCTCCTGTGCATAAACGCTGTTACAGACAGTCCCCAGCAGCAACAGTACAAAGATCAGAATGTACCTTTTTCTCTTCATCGGCTTTCCTTCTTTCACCTGAAGTTCTACTTCAGAATACCCTATTTTTCAATCTTCATCAACCAACATGGGACAAAAAGTCTCTTTTCATGAAATTTTATCCATGTCAGCCTTTGCTTTCGGAAAAGCTGCAAAATAATAGATGATAAAGAACACTGCCGTAATACTCCAGGATACCGGATAACTGAGCATAATCGTATTGATTCCGGGATGTAATCTTCCCATGGACAACAGCCAGATAATACGCAGGGAGCATACCCCTCCACAGGTCAGGATCATAGGAATCAGTACTTTCCCCGCACCTCGAAGAGCTCCGGAAAGAATGCCTATTACTACATAAATCACATAAGAGGGCAGCAAATAACGGCTCATATGTACTCCTGCTGTCACAACAGCCTGATCTGTTGTAAACAGACGATAAATCCATGGTGCTCCTGCATACATGGCTCCAATCATAATAACAGCACTTATCATACTCATACACATACATACTTTTACGCTTTTCCGCATGCGGTGATATTTACCAGCACCATAATTCTGTCCTGTAAAGGTAGTAATGGAAATAGCATATGCGTTGATCACCATCCAGAACAGAGCATCTATCTTTCCCAGAGTCCCCCATGCAGCCACTGTATCTGTTCCCAGATTATTGACAAATACCTGGATCACAATATTGGAAATATTATACATAACGGACTCCAGCCCCGCCGGGATTCCAATACGGAGTACTGCCATAAGCATCCTTCGATCAAAACGAATCTGCGAAAGTTTCAGTACATAAATCTCCCTGGTTTTCATCAACATGAACATAACGATCAGCGCACTGATAATCTGTGACGTTACAGTCGCCACAGCCACTCCCGGAACCCCCATATGAAATACAACAACAAACAGAATATCCAATATAATATTCATGGCACATGTAACGATCAGCACATACAATGGTCTTCTGGAATCTCCTACAGCTCTAAGAATGGCTGCACCCATATTATAGACAAGATTAAAGATCATACCACCGAAGTAGATATGAAGATAAATCACAGAATCTTCTAACACATCCTTCGGAGTCTTCATCAGAAGAAGCGCCGGCTTGGTAAGAATAATCCCGGTCACTGTCAGAAAAATTCCGGCAGCTATGGAAAAAGCCACCGCTGTATGCAGAGATTTCTCCACATTTCTTTTATCCTTTGCTCCATAAAACTGAGAGATCACCACAGCGGCGCCTGAAGAAAGACCTACAAAAAATCCTACCAGCAGATTGGCAATCTGGCTTGCCGAACCACCCACCGCTGCCAGCGCCTGTTTTCCTACAAATCTTCCAACCACAATAGTGTCTGCAGTATTATATATCTGCTGAAAAAATGTTCCAAATACGATTGGAAAGAAAAACAGCAGCAGTTGTTTCCAGATCACACCCTCTGTAATCTGATTGATCTTTTCTTTCATGTTTTTATTCCTCATCCCTGAATTAATAAAAAAAACAGGCGTTCCACCATTGATGGAACAACCTGCATGTTCTGTAATCATTAATTAGTCTTCAACTTTAATGATTTCCTTTTTGTTGTAGCTTCCGCAAGCTTTGCATACTCTGTGCGGCATCATAAGAGCTCCACATTTGCTGCATTTTACAAGATTCGGAGCGCTCATTTTCCAGTTTGCTCTTCTCTTATCGCGTCTTGCTTTGGAAGATTTATTCTTCGGACAGATGGACATTATGTTACACCTCCTTAAATTTACTAAATATATCACTGATAGCTGCCATACGGGGATCCTTAGGTTCCTCGACGCATCCACAAGGACCGTCATTGAGGTTTTTCCCGCACTGGCTACAGATTCCTTTGCAGTCTTCTCTACATAAAACCTTCAAAGGCCAGCTCATCAGTACCTCAAGATAGACCAGCTGGTCCACATCCAGGTCCATACCTGTGAGATAAGAACTCTCGTCCAGATCATTCACACGTTCTTCATCTGTAAGTTTCATATCCAGTTTTCTCTCAATCTCAAGAGGAATCTCCACAGAAACTTCCTCAAGACATCTGTCACAGGGGATGCCTACCGTAATCTTACCTGTTCCCTTAATCTCAAGATTTCTGTCTCCAGTGTTCGTGATCGTGAGCTCTATCGGCTCTTTCGCCAGTACCGGGAAGGTACCTGTCTGAAAGCTGATAGTGTCCATTCCAAACTCTGCAGTCTGCTGGATAATCTTTCCTTCACTGGATGAAATATCTGATAAATGTATCTGCATATTTTTCTCCTATCCACACTCGTTTTATTATACATACCGCTTTTGCTTTTGTCAACGATAAATTAGAAAAATTTCACATTTTGTCAAGTAATATTCCTTTACGTTGAAAAAGCCCTGAAATAAGGGTGCCCCCGAAGTTCAGACGCACCCCCTTGTATGATCTGTCTTATTCACAGAAACTATTCACCGTATTATACCAGTGCTACAGTTTCTCTGCAGATTGCAAGCTCTTCGTTTGTTGGAATTACTGCAACTTTTACTTTGGAATCCGGTGTGGAGATTACGATTTCTTCTCCGCGAACTCCATTAGCTTCTTTATCAAGTGTAACTCCAAGATAGCCAAGATAGCTTACAACTTTCTCACGTACAGGAATAGCATTCTCGCCGATACCTGCTGTAAATACGATCGCATCCACGCCGTTCATAGCTGCAACATATCCACCAACGAATTTAGCGATACCATAGCAAAGAACGTCAATTGCGTTAGCTGCATCTTCATTTCCGCTCTGAGCTGCTTCATTCAGGTCACGGAAGTCACTGGATAATCCGCCGGATAATCCAAGAAGACCAGATTTCTTGTTGAGAACATTCATCATACCAGCGATGTCAAGGTTCTCTTTCTTAGCGATGAATTCCATGATAGCCGGATCAATGTTACCGGAACGTGTTCCCATAACAACACCTTCAAGTGGAGTAAGACCCATTGTTGTATCTACGCATTTGCCGTTTACTACAGCACTGATGGAAGAACCGTTTCCAAGGTGGCAGACAATAACTTTGGAGTTGTCTTTATCAAGGCCAAGGAATTCAACAGCACGTTTGGAAACGAAACTGTGGGATGTTCCGTGGAAACCATATCTTCTTACTTTGTAGTTCTTGTAGTATTCAAGTGGAAGTCCATACAGATATGCTTTTGCAGGCATTGTCTGATGGAAAGCTGTATCAAATACTGCTACCTGAGGTACGCCTGGCATAAGCTCGGAGCATACACGGATACCGATCAGGTTTGCAGGGTTGTGAAGTGGTGCAAGGTCGTTGCACTCTTCTACTGCTGCGATAACTTCGTCTGTGATCACTACAGATTTCGCAAATTTCTCACCACCATGTACAACACGGTGTCCAACAGCGTTTACTTCTTTCAGGCTTCCGATTGCGCCTGTTTTGTCATTTGTAAGAGCATCCAGTACCATCTGAATTGCTTCTTTATGTGTAGGCATTGCAGCTTCTGTGATTTCTTTGTCACAGCCTGTTTTCTGATATACTAATCTTCCGTCAATACCAATTCTCTCGCAGAGACCTTTTGCAAGAACTGCTTCTGAATCAGAGTTGATCAGCTGATATTTCAGGGATGAACTTCCACAGTTGATTACTAATACGTTCATTTTAATATTCTGCCGGCAATTATTTCTAAGCATCATCTGTAATACAGATACAGACATCTTAGAAACACCTGTCAGCTTTTCCTTTCATATTATAATATTCTCATTATTTCCGCAGAAATATGAGTTATGATATCAAAGGCATCGAAATCAGAAATTTCTCCTCCGATGCCCTTAATATTATGTAGTCGATCAAATATTTTCTATCTTATTTATTGTCGTCAGCCTGGCACTGTACTGCTGTGATAGCTACTACACCAACGATATCGTCTGCAGAGCATCCACGGGACAG
>CAKRVX010000034.1 GCA_934409175.1 uncultured Blautia sp. | reverse complement strand
TCCGATGGCTGGTCGGATGCTTTTTTGTTACGTTCAAATTTATTTTTTAAAAGGAAGGAGAGTTAATTGCCTGTCACGGCAATCAACATATGAAAAAGAAATTTTGTAAAAATAATGTTGGCTTATTACTTTTACAATTGTCAGTATATAGAGAAAATATGATAGAATCGTGTGTAAGTTGTGAAAAAAATTTGAACAAACATCAAAGGTTTTGTGAAGGATATGGATTTTACAGCAATGAAAAAGAGTATGTTATAATATCCCGGTAAATTTGGAAAGAGTTAATCAGGCTATTTATGGTTATGGAGGTAATTTATCATGAAAATAAAAAAAATTGGAGCACTTATTATTACAGGATTCCTTATGTGCAGTACGCCGGCAGCGTCAGTTATGGCATCTGATACAACTGAATCAGTACAGGAGATCATTTCTGACAATGAGATTGATTCTTTGGCTTCGGATCCAGATAAAGTGGTAGATATTATCATGTATGCCAAAGATCAGATTGCTCAGCAGGACATTTCAGATGATCAGATAAGAGAAATCATTCAGGCAGGCGAGAGTACAGTTGGTGTAAGTCTTACAGAGGAAGAAGAAAACAAACTGATTACCATTGTAAAAGAGGTAAAAAATGCGAATATTGACGAAGAACAGTTGAGAAGTACTGTAACAAAGGTTTATGATAAGCTTCAGGAAATGGGAATTGGTAAAGAGGAAGTAAAAGGAATCCTGCATAAGTTGATGGACTTTGCTAAGAGTCTTCTGGACTGATAAATAATGAAGGTGCAGAAATATTTTATTGGATGTATTATACAAAATATACAATACTGAAAATCCTTTAAAAAAGAAAGGCCTGTAAAATTTATAAAAAAAATATAAAAACAAATATAAAATTGTGCAAATAAACGAAAAGTTAACCGCGCATTCATAATTTGTTCATAACTGATTGATATTATATAGACAGTTCGAAAGAACCTACGAAAGACGTTGTAATGTGTTATCATTACACATAAATTTTTTTCATAATAATAGCCCCGGTAAACCACTGCCGGGGCACTCCTCGTTTTTACGGGGATTTTTTTATGTCACAGGAAATTATCATATAATGTTCGTGTAATATTAAAAAAATTTGAGGACAAAATCAAACAGACATTTTTCCATATTTCTGAATTTCATTGTTAAGTTCTTCCATACGTTGATCAAGTTCTGCTACATATCGTGCACATTCCCGGAGTTCTTTGGTAATATAGTCAGGTCCGTCCCCTTCAAATTTATAATGCATTTTATGCTCCAGTGTGGCCCAGAAATCCTGTGCGACTGTACGTATCTGGATTTCTACTTTTGTATCGATAACGCTGTCTGAAAGAAAAACCGGAGTGGTGACCAACATATGATAGCTCCGGTAACCGCTTTTTTTCGGATTTTTCATGTAATCCCTTCTGGCAAGGATCGTCAGATCATTCTGTTTGGAAATCATATCTGCAATGAGATAGATGTCGGATGTGAAGGAACAGCTGATGCGGATTCCGGCAATATCATTAACATAGCGTACCATATTCTCAATGCTGGAATCATATCCATGCCGTTTTAATTTTTTTACGATGCTCTCAGGAGTTTTAATTCTGGATTTTACGTGTTCTATGGGATTATATTTATGTCGGTGTTGAAATTCATCGTTTAAAATATCAATTTTTGTTTCAATCTGTTTCAGGGCAGACTGGTATACGAACATAACGGTTTCCCAGTTGTCCAGCTCTTTGAAGTCCCGCAGAGGGACGGAATCATAATTCATTTGTTGGATCCTTTCTGTATGAAAAAAAATACAAAATTATTATAGCATATAAGATGGCATTTGGAAATTCAGATTTCCATTATTCTTGGGGTTGTGCTATAATGTTGCCAAAATATTGGCGTTATATAATTTTTCAGGAAAAGGAGAACAGATAATGGCTGAGTCAATGAAAGATTATGAAAATGAACTGGAGGCTTCCTTTAAGAAAATTGAGGAAGGTGATATTCTTACAGGTACTGTGATCAGTGTAGATGAAAAAGAAGTAGTAGTGGATCTGAAATATTATGCAGAGGGAATCATTGCTGCTGAGGATTACAGCAGAGAACCGGGATTTTCTCTGAAAGATGAGGTTCATGTAGGAGATGAAGTATCTGCTACAGTAATAAGAACAGATGATGGACAGGGAAATATTCAGCTATCCAGAGTAGAGGCAGCAGATGTTCTGGCGTGGGATAAGCTGCAGGAACTTAAAGAATCGGGAGAAATTCTGGATGTTGTTGTTAAAGGTGTGGTAAACGGGGGCGTGATTGCCTATGTAGAAGGTGTCCGCGGATTTATTCCTGCATCAAAACTTGCTTTAAGCTATGTGGAGGATACTAACGAATATCTGAATAAACCGATTCAGGTTCGTGTATTTGACGTAGAAAAAGAGAATAAACGATTAATTCTTTCTGCAAGGGAGATATTAAGAGAAAGGGCAGAAGAAGAGAGGAAAAATAAAGTATCGAATGTACAGGTTGGTCTGGTTACAGAAGGTGTGGTAGAAAGTCTTCAGCCATATGGAGCTTTTGTTAGTCTGGGGAATGGTCTGTCAGGTCTGGTTCATATTTCACAGATTTGTGAGAAAAGGATTAAAAAACCATCAGAAGTTCTGACTGTTGGTGATAAAGTAAAGGTAAAAGTTACTGCAGTAAAAGATGGAAAATTAAGCCTGAGTATCAAAGAAGCAACGGATATGATGGCGAAAGAAGTGGAAGAGGAAGTTGTAGAACTTCCCGATTCCAAAGAAGAAGCAACTACTTCCCTGGGGTCTCTTTTTGCCAATATTAAATTAGATTAATTAGCAGAGGGTCGATCAGAATGAAAAATCAGGAAAAAATATTTGTAATCGGACATAAAAATCCGGATACTGATTCCATCTGCTCCGCCATTGCCTATGCGGACATAAAAAACAGAACATCTCAGAAGGTGAGATATGTTCCGAAGCGTGCCGGACAGATTAATGAGGAAACTGAATATGTGCTGAACCGATTTGGCATGCAGCCGCCAGGATATCTTTCCAATATTGGAACTCAGGTGAAGGATATGGATATCCGCATGAGTCCGGATGCAGATAAGAGTATGTCGCTGAAGAACGCGTGGGATTTAATGATGGAAAAGAGCATTGTATCACTTCCGATCAGAGACAGGGAAGGGCAGCTGGAAGGCTTGATTACAATCGGTGATATTGCAAAAACTTATATGGATACTACGGACAGTTATCTTTTATCCAGAGCAAAGACACAGTACAGAAGGATTGCAGAAACAATTGGAGGTACTGTGATCGAAGGAAACGAGCATGGATATTTTGCAAAAGGTAAAGTTCTGGTAGGAACTGCCAATCCGGAAATGCTTAAAGTGTATGTAGAGGAAGATGATCTGATCATCATGGGCGACAGAGAAGAAGATCATCTGCAGGCGATAGCTCAGAATGTAAGCTGTATTATCGTGGGAATGGGTATTGAAGTTACGGAAAAAGTTATCAAACTGGCACATGAACGGGAAATTATCATAATCCGCTCTCCGTATGATACATTTACCATTGCCAGATTGATCAATCAGAGTATTCCTGTAAAATATATTATGAAAACGGATAACCTGGTAACTTTCAGTACAGAGGATTTTACAGATGATATTCAGAACGAAATGATTAAACACCGTCACCGTGCGTTTCCGGTTATTACAAAAAAAGGAAAATGTATTGGAACAATTTCCAGAAGAAATTTTCTGGATATGCATAAGAAAAAAGTGGCATTGGTTGATCATAATGAAAAAGATCAGGCTGTAGATAATATAGAAAAAGCGGAAATCGTGGAAATCATTGACCATCATAAACTGGGATCTTTGGAGACTATGACCCCGATTTCATTCAGAAATCAGCCTGTAGGATGTACGGCTACGATCCTTTATGAAATGTATGGGGAACAGAAGCTGGAAATTTCACCTACTATTGCAGGACTTCTTTGTGCTGCGATTATTTCCGATACTCTGATGTTCCGTTCACCAACCTGTACATTGTCTGATAAAATGGCAGCTGGTGCATTGGCTCTGATTGCAGGAATTGACATTGAGAAATTTGCCAGAGAGATGTTTAAGGCAGGAAGTAACCTTAAGGATAAGTCACCGGAAGAAATCTTTTATCAGGATTATAAGAAGTTTATCGCAGAGGGTGATATTAATTTCGGTGTGGGCCAGATTAGTTCTATGGACAGCGATGAATTGGCGGAGATCAAAGAACGTCTGATTCCATTTATGATCAGTGAATGTGGACGTCATGGTGTGACCAGAGTTTACTTTATGCTGACAAATATTATTGAAGAATCTACAGAACTTCTGTATTATGGCGATGGCAGTGAAGATATGGCAAAATCTGCATTCCATATGGATCCTGTAGATGGAGTATTTGATCTGAAGGGTGTGGTATCCCGCAAGAAACAGCTGATTCCGGCGTTGATGGAAGCTGCGCAGGTAGGTCAGAACGATTACAGCTGATAGTAATATTAGATTGGAAATGAAGATATGGCAAAAGAGACATGGAAAGCCGGAAATATGCTTTATCCTCTTCCGGCGGTTATGGTAAGCGTTACAGATGGAGAGGGAAATGATAATATCATTACCATTGCATGGGCGGGAACGGTATGTACCAATCCGCCTATGGTTTCCATATCTGTGCGTCCGTCGCGTTTTTCCTATGATATGTTAAAGAAAACAGGGGAATTCGTGATCAATCTTACGACAGAAGATCTGGCGTATGCTACAGATTACTGTGGAGTACGGTCAGGAAGAGATGTAGATAAATTCAAAGAAATGAAGCTGACGAAGGAGAAAGCTGATTTTGTAAAAGCGCCTATGATCGGAGAATCACCGGTAAATATTGAATGTAGAGTGAAACAGGTGATGGAACTGGGATCCCACCATATGTTTCTGGCAGATGTACTGGCAGTTCATGCAGATCCTGCATATATGGATGAGAATAAAAAATTTCACCTGAACAGTGCGAAACCACTGGTGTATTCCCATGGGGAATATTTGGGAACAGGTAAAACTCTGGGGACTTTCGGATATAGTGTGAAAAAGAAGAAAAGGGCGGGAAACCGCAGAAAGCGCTAGATTTGCAGTTGCTAATAAGTTGTGATACAATGAAAGGACATGAACATGAATAACGTGACATTAATAGGAATGCCTGGTTCAGGTAAAAGCACAATCGGAGTAATTCTTGCAAAAGCTATGGGGTATCAGTTTCTGGATACGGATCTTGTAATCCAGAAAGAAGAAAAAAGAAAACTTTCACAGATCATTGCAGAAGAAGGACCGGAAGGATTTAAGAAAATTGAAAACCGTGTCAATGCATCTATTCATGTAACAGATACTGTAATTGCACCGGGCGGAAGTGTTATTTACTGTCCGGAAGCGATGGAACATCTGAAATCTATTGGACAGGTTGTGTATCTGAAATTATCTCTGGCGTCTCTTTCGAAGCGTCTTGGCAATCTGAAAGGAAGAGGAGTTTTGCTTAAAGACGGGCAGACATTAAAGGATTTGTATGAAGAAAGGGTACCTTTGTATGAAAAATATGCCGACATTGTAGTAGATGAAGAGGGGAAAGATTTGGAAGAGAGTCTGAAGGCAGTTTTGGAGATAATACATAACAGATAATGGAGCATGGACAGCAACCCGTCAATGTAGAAGAGGAACAGGGTAAAATAAATTTTATTTACAAATGATAATTATATGCTATAATATACAACTGACTTAAAAAGAAGATAATCATTTGGGCGAGGCGGATGCCATTATCCGTGTAGCGTTCCGCTCCTGGAGTAAAAATAATTATAGAGGTGTATTATGGAACAGTACGTTATCAAAGGTGGAAACCCTTTAGTCGGTGAGGTTGAAATTGCAGGTGCGAAGAATGCGGCTCTGGCAATTTTAGCTGCAGCTATTATGACTGATGAAACAATATTAATTGAAAACCTGCCGGATGTAAGAGATATTAATGTATTACTTGAGGCAATTGCGGGCATTGGAGCACAGGTAGACCGAATCAACAAATCTACAGTAAAGATCAATGGATCGACGATTGGTGATGTAAGTGTTGATTATGAGTATATCAAGAAAATCAGAGCTTCTTATTATCTGCTTGGTGCACTCCTTGGAAAATATAAACATGCAGAAGTACCGTTGCCTGGCGGATGTAATATCGGAAGCCGTCCCATCGATCAGCATTTAAAAGGATTTCGTGCATTGGGGGCCGATGTGGATATTCTTCATGGTGCTATTGTGGCTAAGGCAAAGAACCTTCATGGAAGTCATATTTTCCTCGATGTGGTTTCTGTTGGTGCAACAATCAATATTATGATGGCAGCATCACTTGCACCCGGACGCACAATACTGGAAAATGCAGCCAGAGAGCCGCATGTAGTAGATGTTGCGAATTTCCTGAACAGCATGGGAGCTAATATTAAAGGTGCCGGAACTGATGTTATCCGCATCAAGGGTGTTGAGAAGCTTCATCGTACAGAATATTCTATTATTCCGGATCAGATCGAGGCAGGAACCTTTATGTTTGCCGCTGCTGCCACAGGCGGTGACGTTACCGTAAAGAATGTAATTCCGAAACATCTGGAAGCAACTACAGCAAAACTGGAAGAGATTGGATGCGAGGTTGAGGAATTTGACGATGCAGTACGTGTACGTACTAACGGCAGATTACATCGTACGCATGTAAAAACTCTTCCATATCCTGGTTATCCTACAGATATGCAGCCTCAGATTGCTGTTACTCTTGCACTTGCAGAGGGAACCAGTATTGTAACTGAGAGTATTTTTGAAAACAGATTTAAATATGCAGATGAGCTTTCACGTATGGGGGCTAATATCAAAGTTGAAGGTAATTCAGCAATTATAGACGGTGTGAAAAAACTTACAGGTGCCAGAGTCAGTGCTCCTGACCTGAGAGCTGGTGCTGCTCTTGTAATCGCAGGTCTGGCAGCAGATGGAATTACCGTTGTGGACGATATTGTTTATATTCAGAGGGGATATGAGAATTTTGAAGAGAAGCTCAGATCTCTGGGTGCGGAGATCGAGAGAGTATCCAGCGAAAAAGAAATTCAGAAATTCCGTCTCAGAGTAGGATAATCTGAGAAATTATATTAAATAAAAAATTATGCTTGACATTCCATTGTGTTAAGTATATTCTATGATGTGCAACAATCTTAATGAAAGTTAATAAATAGTAATAGCCTTTTATTCAGAGTGGTGGAGATACAAAGGATCTGTGAAGCCACGGCAACCCCTTTTTACGGAGGAAGGTGCCAACCTGAGCGAGTGATCGAACAATAAGAGGATTGTTGAGGCATTCAAACAGTCCGATTACTTCGGGCTGTTTCTTTTTGTTAACTGTGTATCGCCGGTTTCGGCAGAACTGTTAATTATATTCACATACTAAAAGGAGAAAACAATGGAAAAAATTTTATTTACTTCTGAATCCGTAACTGAAGGACATCCTGACAAAATGTGCGATGCCATTTCAGATGCTATTCTTGATGCTATCATGGAACAGGATCCAATGGGACGTGTTGCATGTGAAACTGCTACCACAACAGGTCTTGTACTTGTAATGGGTGAAATCACTACAACTGCAAATATTGATATTCAGCAGATCGTAAGAGATACTGTTCGTGAGATCGGATATGACCGCGGTAAATATGGTTTCGATGCTGATACCTGTGCAGTTATTACTGCTTTGGATAAACAGTCTGCAGACATCGCACTTGGTGTAGATAAAGCACTGGAAGCTAAAATGGGTGAGGATGAGATCAATGCTATCGGAGCAGGAGATCAGGGTATCCAGTTCGGCTATGCTTCCAATGAGACAGAGGAATATATGCCATATGCTATCAACATGGCACATAAGCTTGCACGCCAGCTGACAAAGGTTCGTAAAGACGGCACATTAAAGTACTTAAGACCAGACGGAAAAACACAGGTTACAGTAGAATATGATGCAGAAGGCAAACCATGCCGTATTGATGCAGTTGTATGCTCTACACAGCATGATCCGGATGTAACTCAGGAGCAGATTCATGAGGATATCAAAAAATATGTATTTGATGAGATCATCCCGGCTGATATGGTAGATGAGGATACAAAATACTTCATTAATCCTACAGGACGTTTCGTAATTGGTGGACCTCACGGTGACAGTGGACTTACAGGACGTAAGATCATTGTTGATACTTATGGCGGAGCAGGACGTCACGGCGGTGGAGCTTTCTCAGGAAAGGACTGCACAAAGGTTGACCGTTCCGCGGCATATGCAGCTCGTTATGTAGCTAAGAATATTGTAGCAGCAGGACTGGCTGACAAATGTGAAATTCAGCTTTCTTATGCAATTGGTGTAGCTCATCCGACATCTGTTCATGTAGATACATTTGGAACAGGCAAGCTTTCTGATACTAAACTGGTAGAGATCATTCGTGATAACTTTGATCTTCGTCCGGCTGGAATTATCAAGATGCTTGATCTGAGAAGACCGATCTACAAACAGACTGCTGCTTACGGACATTTCGGACGTACAGATGTAGATCTTCCATGGGAGCACCTGGATAAGGTTGAAAATCTTAAAAAATATCTGGCATAATTTAGCCGAAGCAAGTAATTACCCTGCTTCAATTTTAAATATTCGCCTGACATATGCAGAACATCAGGGCGAAATAATAAATTAAAAAGGCAGAAATCATCTGGCACACAGTTGTACAGATGATTTCTGTTTTTTTATTATCTGCCACCGGTTTTTACGGTCAGCTATTCTTTTTTATAGAAAATTTAGATATGGAAAGAAGGATTCATGCTATAATGAATGCAAGTGAGCCAGCATACTGTTGTAACTGGCCCTAATCTGTAAAAGAGGATGATTTTATGAAATTAAAAACAAGGATCGTAGTTGGATTCTGTATGATCATTCTGGTGCCATTAATATTGTTTTCTGCAACATTGTATGGATTAAGTCATACAAAACTTGCACATCAGACACAGAATTCATCAGATGTAGTATATGATATTTCAGTAGGAGAAACAACAAACAGTCAGATTCAGGTAAGGCTGATTGCCAAAGATATGTTGTTTACAGCCACAGTTATTCTGGTATTTACTGCCTTATCGATTGGACTGTGGATATACAGAAGTATAGCCACCCCTCTTTTAAAATTAAAGAAGGCTACGCAGAATATCAAAGAGGGAAATCTTGATTTTGTTCTGGAAGTTGAAGGAAAGGATGAATTTTCTGAACTGTGCAGAGATTTTGAGGAGATGCGTAAACGGCTGAAGGAATCCGCAGAGGAAAAACTTCTTCTGGATAAAGAGAATAAAGAACTGATCAGTAATATTTCCCATGATCTGAAAACTCCTATCACTGCAGTAAAGGGATATGTAGAAGGAATTATGGACGGAGTAGCGGACACTCCGGAGAAAATGGATCGTTATGTGAAAACCATTTATAATAAGACAAATGAAATGGATCACCTGATCAATGAGCTGACTTTTTATTCCAAGATTGATACCAACCGCATTCCATATACTTTCAGTAAGCTGAATGTGGAGGATTATTTTAGTGACTGTGCAGAGGAAGTAGGTCTTGAACTGGAAACCAGAGGGATTGAGCTTGTGTATGCCAATTATGTGGAGAGTGATGTTCTGGTTATTGCGGATGGTGAACAGATACGCCGTGTGATTCATAACATTATCAGCAATGCTATTAAATATATGGACAAGCCGAAGGGAATCATACAGATCAGAGTAAAAGATGTAGGAGATTTTATACAGGTAGAAATTGAAGATAATGGAAAAGGAATAGCCGCAAAGGATCTGACCTGTATTTTTGACCGGTTCTACAGGACAGATGTTTCCAGAAATTCATCTAAGGGCGGAAGCGGTATAGGACTGTCTATCGTAAAGAAGATACTGGATGATCATGGTGGCAAAGTATGGGCTACAAGCCGGCTTGGAATCGGCACAATTATGTATTTTGTTCTTAGAAAATATCAGGAGGTACCAATGAAATGAGCAGGATATTGATCATAGAGGATGAAGAAGCAATTGCAGATCTGGAGAAAGATTATCTGGAGCTTTCAGGATTTGAAGTAGAAATATGCAACAGAGGAGATACAGGACTCACCCGGGCATTAAACGAAGAATTTGATTTGATCATTCTGGATCTTATGCTTCCGGAGGTGGATGGATTTGATATCTGCAGGCAGGTAAGACAGGAAAAAAATACTCCGATCATTATGGTTTCTGCAAAGAAGGATGATATCGATAAGATACGTGGACTTGGACTTGGAGCAGATGATTATATGACAAAACCGTTCAGTCCAAGTGAACTGGTAGCAAGAGTGAAGGCACATATGGAAAGATATAATCGTCTGATCGGTTCCAATGTGCAGAAGAATGATATTGTAGAAATTCGTGGAATCAAGATTGATAAGACAGCAAGACGTGTATGGGTAAATGGTGAAGAGACAACCTTTACTTCGAAAGAATACGATCTGCTGACTTTCCTGGCGGAGAATCCCAACAGAGTTTTTACCAAGGAAGAATTGTTCCGGGAAATCTGGGATATGGAATCAGTGGGAGATATTGCCACAGTTACCGTTCATATTAAAAAAATCCGTGAAAAGATTGAATTTAATACTGCGAAACCACAGTATATTGAAACTATCTGGGGCGTGGGTTACAGATTTAAAGTCTGAATAAAAGAATAAAAAGGAAAAATATGGAAAGATTATACAGAAAGTTAGAAAATTACGGTCAATCGGATTACTATCCGTTTCATATGCCGGGACACAAAAGAAATCCGGATTCTTCGGAAAGTAGTTTTCCTTTTGAACGGGATATTACAGAGATTCATGGATTTGATAATCTTCACCATGCAGAAGGAATCATAAAAGAAGCGCAGGAACATACGGCGCAGATTTATGGAACGAAGCGTTGTTTTTTCAGTGTAAATGGAAGTACAGCAGCGCTTCTGGCAGCAGTAAGCGCTGCTGTAAGTAAGGGCGGCAAAATTCTTATGGCACGTAACTGTCATAAAGCAGTTTATAATGCATTATATCTCAGAGAATTGATGCCGGTTTATATTTATCCACACGAAGATTCAAGATTGGGGATAAACGGAGGAATTTCACCCTCCCGAGTGGAAAGATATCTGGAAGATCATCAGGATGTGGAAGCTGTGCTTATTACATCACCCACATATGATGGGGTGGTTTCGGATGTGAAAAATATTGCCCATGTAGCACATAAATTTGGTATTCCGCTCATTGTGGATGAGGCTCACGGGGCACACTTTCATTTTTCAGAGTATTTTCCCACATCAGCAGCAGAGTTGGGGGCGGATCTGGTAGTACAGAGTTTTCACAAGACACTTCCATCACTGACACAGACGGCAGTACTTCATGTCTGTAGTGATATGGTTGATGTGGAAAAGATTAAACGATTTATGTCCATTTATCAGACGAGTAGTCCATCCTATATTCTTATGGCAAGTATAGATGCATGTATGGATAAGATGGAAAAGGATGGAAGCAGGATATTTGCTGAATTTACAGAGAATCTTGAGAGCGCAAGACAGAGACTGATGAAATGTGAACATATCAGACTGGTGCGTCCTGAAATGCTGGATAGCACAGGTGTATATGATTTTGACAGGTCCAAACTGCTGTTTGCCACAGCAGGAACTTCCATTAACGGAAAAGAACTCCATGACAGGCTCAGGGAAGAATTTCATATAGAAATGGAGATGGAAGCAGAAAAATATGTACTGGGAATCGCTGCAATAGGAGATACCAGAGAAGGTCTGAACAGATTGTGTAATGCTATTGATCAGATCGATAAACAAGTTCAGTGTGTGCAGGAAGAAGAACAGGAGTGTTGTTCTTATGCCAGAATGAATCAGCTTATGACAATTGCGCAGGCAATGGATGCATCACAGAAGCGCTTCCCTCTGGAAGAGAGTATTGGTAAAGCAAGTGGGGAGTTTGCATATTTGTATCCACCGGGAATTCCAATTATTGTACCAGGAGAACAGATTACTGGACATTTTATAAGAAATGTGAGAAGATACATGGAACAGGGACTGGAAGTGCAGGGTTTAAGCGACAGCACCAGTGAAACCATCTGCGTGGCAGCACGAAATGAGATGGTGCAGGAAAAGGACAGTCCGGCAAAGGAGTAAAAGACCGGGTATGCGGTCGAAATGAAAATGGGAAAGATTTTTTACATTATGGGAAAAAGTGCGTCAGGGAAGGACCGGATTTATTCACTTCTCGCAGCGCATAAAGAATTAAATCTGAAACCACTGGTTTTGTATACCACACGTCCCATGAGGGCCGGCGAACAGGATGGTAAAAATTATTATTTTGTAGATGACAGAAAACTGAGGGAATTCAGAAGAAATGGTTGTGTGATAGAAGCCAGGTCCTATCATACAATACACGGAATATGGACTTATTTTACAGCAGATGACGGACAGGTAGATTTGAGCAGGTCCGACTATCTGGGGATAGGAACGCTGGATTCTTTTGTAAAAATGAAGAAATATTATGGGGAAGATGTGGTCTGTCCTGTTTATATACAGGTAGAAGATGGGGAAAGACTTTCACGTGCTCTGAAGAGAGAAAGAGAACAGGCGAATCCGAAGTATGAGGAGATGTGCAGACGGTTTATTGCTGACCAGTCCGATTTTTCTGAGGAAAATATACTCAGAGCAGGTATCTGGAAAAGATTTCAGAATGTAGAGCTGGAAACCTGTGTACAAGAAATTGTAAATTATGTTAAATCTATACAATAGCAGTTTTTTTATGATATAATATCTTATAAAACGGACTGAAGAGGTGATTCTTATGATGGGATTTAATAATATTATAGGACATGAAGAGGTGATCCGGCATTTAAAGAATGCAATCGAGACGGGTAAAGTTTCACATTCTTATATTTTTACCGGTGAACCGGGATCTGGGAAAAAGTTGCTTGCGGGAACTTTTGCAGCGACCCTTCAATGTGAAGCAAAAGGTACAGAGCCCTGTCAGAAATGTGATTCCTGTAAAAAGGCAATGGGTAAGAATCATCCGGATATCATTATGGTGAATCATGAGAAACCAGGCACGATCACTATTGATGAGATTCGTGATCAGCTGATTCATGATATAGATATACGGCCGTATTACAGCCCTTATAAAATATATATTGTAGCAGATGCAGATCTTATGACACCGCAGGCACAGAATGCTCTTTTGAAAACTATTGAGGAGCCGCCGCAATATGCTGTGATCATACTGTTAACCAGTAATATAGGAGGACTGCTGCCTACCATTCAGTCAAGATGTGTACGTCTTGATCTGAAAGTTGTAGATGACGGCCTGGTAAAAAAATATCTGATGGAACATCTTCATATTCCGGATTATCAGGCAGAAATCGATGCGTCCTTTGCACAGGGAAGTATTGGTAAGGCTGAGGAAGCAGCTACATCTCAGGAATTCGCGGAGATGACACAGAATGCGCTGAAGATTCTCAAGTATGCCAATACCATGGAAGTATATGAACTGTCAGATTCAATCAAAGCTCTTTCTGCTGAGAAGCAGAACATCAATGATTATCTGGATATTTTCCAGTTCTGGTTCAGGGATGTTCTAATGTTTAAGGCTACAAGAGAAATCGACAATCTGGTATTTAAACAGGAAATTAATTTTATCAAGGAACAGGCAAGTCAGCGTTCTTATGAGAATCTGGAGAAAATTCTTGATTCTATACAGAAGACTAAGGTACGTTTGAAAGCAAATGTTAATTTTGAACTTGCTCTGGAGCTGCTGTTCCTGACAATCAGGGAGAAATAGAATGACAAAAGTAGTTGGCGTAAGATTTCGTAATGTGGGCAAAATCTATTATTTCAGCCCAAAGGATTACGAGGTAAAAGCAGGTGATCATGTAATCGTGGAAACCGCCCGTGGTATTGAATACGGGAAAGTTGTACTGGCCCCCAGAGAGGTGGGAGACGACGATGTGGTACATCCACTGAAGGAAGTACTTCGTGTAGCCACGAAAGAAGATAATGAGAGGGAAGCTCAGAATCGTATCCGTGAGAAGGAAGCATTTAAAATCTGCCAGAAGAAGATCCGCGAGCATGGGCTGGAAATGAAGCTGATCGATGCGGAATATACCTTTGACAATAATAAAGTGCTGTTTTATTTTACTGCAGACGGACGTATTGATTTCAGACAGCTTGTAAAGGATCTGGCTGCCATATTCAAGACACGTATTGAACTTCGTCAGATAGGTGTTCGTGATGAGACAAAGATTCTGGGAGGAATCGGTATTTGTGGAAGATGTCTTTGCTGTCATACCTATCTTTCAGAGTTTGCACCCGTTTCTATCAAAATGGCAAAGGAGCAGAATCTGTCCCTGAACCAGACAAAGATTTCAGGTGTATGCGGAAGACTGATGTGCTGTCTGAAAAATGAACAGGAGACTTATGAGGAATTGAACAAAAAACTTCCGGGACTGGGCGATTTTGTAACTACACCGGATGGACTTCAGGGAACTGTACACAGTGTGAATGTTCTCAGGCAGAGAGTAAAAGTCATCGTAGAGATTAATGATGAAAAGGAAATTCAGGAATTTCCGGTAGATGAATTGAAGTTCAAGCCCCGTAAAAAGAAAATCAAGGTTTCCGATAAGGAATTAAAAGAACTTGGAAATCTGGAAGATAAAAAGGGAGATTCCAAATTAAATGACTGATGAGCTGGTAAAGGAAAAAGAACGTGTAGATGATCTGCAGAATGGATATTATGTGATACAGGATCCGGAGAAATTCTGTTTTGGCATGGATGCGGTCCTTCTTTCCGGCTTTGCAAAGGTAAAAAAAGGAGAAACTGCGCTGGACATGGGTACAGGAACGGGCATTATCCCGATCCTTCTGAAAGCGAAGACCAAAGGAAAACAATTCACAGGTCTGGAAATACAGGAAGAATGTGCACAGATGGCAGAGCGCAGTGTCAGGTATAATCATCTGGAAAAGGATGTTAAGATCGTACAGGGTGATATTAAAGAGGCTGCTGATATTTTTGGGGCAGCTTCTTTTGATGTGGTGACCAGTAATCCCCCGTATATGATCGGGCAGCATGGACTGCGAAATCCTGATTTACCGAAAGCAATCGCCAGACATGAAGTATTATGCAATCTGGAAGATGTAGTCAGCCAGACTGCCAGGGTGTTGAGGGACAGGGGAAGATTTTACATGGTCCACAGACCGTTTCGTCTGGCAGAGATTATGAATGTACTGACGAAATATAAGCTGGAGCCGAAAAGGATGCAGCTGGTCTATCCATACATAGACAGGGAACCTAATATGGTTCTTATAGAAGCACTGAAAGGTGGAAATTCACGGATCACTGTGGAACCGCCGTTGATCGTATATAAAGAGCCTGGAGTCTATACAGAGAATATCCTGAAGATTTATGATATGATCTGACCGGATCAGGGAAGCAGATGTGGATAACAAATACATCTGAAGAAAGATTCAGGCACAGTTTAGGAGGAAATGGTATGTACGGCAAATTATATCTGTGTGCAACACCCATAGGAAATCTGGAGGACATTACATTAAGAGTTCTCCGTACATTAAAAGAAGTGGATCTTATTGCAGCAGAGGATACCAGAAACAGTATTAAGCTTCTGAATCATTTTGACATAAAGACGCCCATGACGAGTTATCATGAATACAATAAGATTGATAAAGCGTATGTTTTGATCAATAAAATGCAGGAAGGGCAGAATGTGGCTCTGATCACAGATGCAGGAACTCCGGGAATTTCAGATCCTGGAGAGGAACTGGCAGCCATGTGTTATGATGCGGGAATTGAAGTTACTTCACTTCCGGGACCTGCTGCCTGTATCACAGCTCTTACGTTATCAGGGCTTCCTACGCGACGTTTTGCATTCGAAGCGTTTCTTCCGGCAGATAAAAAGGAACGAAAGGTGATCCTGGAAGAACTGAAAAATGAAACCAGGACTATCATTCTTTATGAAGCTCCTCACAGACTGGTCAGAACCCTGGAAGAGTTGAAAGAAGCTCTTGGAAACAGAAAAATGACCTTATGCAGAGAGCTGACGAAGAAACATGAGACTACGTTTCACACAACCATAGAAGATCTGATCACATTTTACCAGACAGAGAAGCCGTTGGGCGAATGTGTTCTGGTGATTCAGGGAAGAAGCCGTCAGGAGATGGAAGAAGAACAGAAGGCATCCTGGGAAAAGATAACCATTGAGGAACATATGGAAATCTATGAAAATCAGGGACGTTCCCGAAAAGAGGCTATGAAACTGGTTGCCAATGACAGAGGTGTGACAAAGAGAGATATCTATCAGTATCTGATAAATAAATAAAGTACAGATGAAAGAGAATTCCCGTTACAGAGGGGATTCTTTTTTGTTAAGGTTATAGCAGTCCGGGCGCTTTTGTGTTATAATAAATTTGTATTATTATGTCCAAAGACCAGAATATATTTGAAAATCATTTTTACTGTACTACAGGGTTTTCAAATATATTCTGGTGCCTATATCCAGTCAGGGTGAGAAACTCTGATATCATATTATTAATTAACAGGAGGAATAACATGGGCGGAGAGAATACAGAATATGGCGCAGACCAGATCCAGATTCTGGAAGGTCTGGAAGCTGTACGTAAAAGACCGGGTATGTATATCGGAAGTACATCCAGCAGGGGTCTTCATCATCTGGTTTACGAGATCGTAGACAATGCAGTAGATGAAGCACTAGCTGGATTTTGTACGGAAATTCAGGTGATCATTAACCCGGATAATTCAATAACAGTTATAGATAACGGACGAGGAATTCCGGTTGGTATCAATCATAAAGCAGGAATCCCTGCCGTAGAAGTTGTTTTTACAATTCTTCATGCCGGCGGTAAATTCGGTGGTGGAGGATACAAAGTATCCGGAGGTCTGCACGGTGTTGGGGCATCCGTTGTAAATGCACTGTCAACCTGGCTTGAGGTAACGATTTATCATGAGGGAAAAGTATATCAGCAGAGATATGAACGTGGAAAGACCATGTATCCGCTGAAAGTAGTGGGAGACTGTGAAGAGGGTAAAACCGGAACCACAGTTGTATTCCTTCCAGATAAAGAAATTTTCGAGGAGACGGTTTATGATTATGATATTCTGAAACAGCGTCTTCGTGAGATGGCATTTCTTACAAAGGGACTGAAGATCTGTCTGAAAGATACCCGTGAGGGAATGGAAAGAGAGAAAGTTTTCCATTATGAAGGTGGTATCCGGGAATTCGTAAGTTATCTGAATAGAAGTAAAGAGGCTCTGTATCCGGAGATCATTTACTGTGAAGGGCAGCAGAATGGAGTATCTGTAGAGGTTGCCATGCAGCATAATGACTCCTACACAGAGAACTGCTACGGATTTGTTAATAATATTAATACACCTGAAGGTGGAACCCACATCATGGGATTCCGTAATGCGCTTACGAAAACATTCAATGATTATGCAAGAAAAAATAAACTGCTGAAAGACAGTGAACCGAATTTAAGCGGTGATGATATCCGTGAAGGTCTGACTGCCATTGTCAGTGTAAAGATTGAGAATCCACAGTTTGAGGGACAGACGAAACAGAAACTGGGAAACAGCGAAGCCAGAGGTGCCGTTGACAGTGTAGTAAGCAAACAGCTGGAGATTTTCCTCGAGCAGAATCCGACAGTTGCGAAAGCTACGGTAGAGAAATCTGTTCTGGCACAGAGAGCCAGAGAAGCAGCACGTAAAGCCAGAGATCTCACCAGAAGAAAGTCAGCACTTGATAATATGTCCCTTCCGGGCAAGCTGGCAGACTGCTCAGATAAGAATCCCGAGAACTGTGAGATCTACATCGTAGAGGGAGATTCCGCCGGCGGATCTGCAAAGACAGCCAGAAACCGTGTGACTCAGGCAATCCTTCCTCTGAGAGGTAAAATCCTGAATGTAGAAAAAGCCCGTCTGGATAAGATTTATTCCAATGCAGAGATCAAGGCGATGATCACAGCCTTCGGAACAGGAATTCATGATGATTTCGACATCAGTAAGCTCCGTTACCATAAGATCATCATTATGACAGATGCCGATGTAGATGGTGCCCATATTGCCACTCTTCTTCTGACATTCCTCTATCGTTTTATGCCGGAGCTGATCAAACAGGGTTATGTATATCTCGCGCAGCCACCTCTTTATAAGATTGAGAAAAATAAAAAGGTATGGTATGCATACGATGATGATGAACTGAATCAGATTCTGACAGACATTGGACGTGATGGAAATAATAAAATCCAGCGTTACAAAGGTCTGGGAGAAATGGATGCAGACCAGCTGTGGGAAACAACCATGGATCCTGAAAAGAGAATTCTTCTTAAGGTTACTATGGATGAAGCGGCAACTTCTGAAATCGA
>CAKRVX010000033.1 GCA_934409175.1 uncultured Blautia sp. | reverse complement strand
TGAGGAATGGGAGATTACTGCAGAGAGTGATGAGCAGACATATTTTGACCTGGAATATCAGTTTGTGAAGTATGAGAGAAAGAAATAACGGGTACGAAATATAAATATGAGTGTGAAATAGAAAATGCGCTGTGTTCGGTAACACAGCGCATTTTTATTTCATAAATTATTCGATAACTTTCAGCCATCCTTCAGGAGCCTGGATACGACCCATCTGGATACCTGTTAATGTGTCGTAGAGTTTCTGGATAACAGGACCCATTTTCTCCATTCCGCTTGGGAAGCAGATTTCTTTTCCATGGTCAACGATTTTTCCAACCGGAGAGATAACTGCAGCAGTACCGCAGAGACCGCATTCAGCGAAATCTTTTACTTCATCGAAGTATACTTCTCTTTCCTCGGCTTCCAATCCAAGGTATTCCTTAGCAACATAGATTAAGGAACGACGTGTGATAGAAGGAAGGATACTGTTGGATTTCGGTGTTACGACTTTACCGTCTTTTGTTACAAAGATGAAGTTGGCACCGCCTGTTTCTTCTACTTTGGTACGTGTAGCTGCATCAAGATACATGTTCTCATCAAATCCGTTTTTGTGAGCATCTACGATTGCGTGTAAGCTCATTGCGTAGTTAAGGCCGGCTTTGATATGACCTGTTCCATGAGGGGCAGCACGGTCAAAATCACTGACACGGATTGTGATCGGTTTAGCGCCGCCTTTGAAGTATGGTCCTACAGGGGTAGTAAATACACGGAACATATACTCGTCAGCTGGTTTAACACCGATAACAGGGTTTGTACCCATCATATATGGGCGAACGTATAAAGTAGCACCTGAACCGTATGGTGGAACATATGCTGCGTTAGCTTTTACTGTCTGTACGATGGCATCAACGAAACGGTCTTCCGGGAATACGGGCATTTCCAGTCTTCTTGCGGAGTTTGCCATACGTTCTGCATTTAAGTCAGGACGGAAAGTAACGATATGTCCGTCTTCTGTTGTATAAGCTTTCATTCCTTCGAAAGCTGTCTGTGCATACTGGAATACACCTGCGCATTCGTTTAATGTTACATTAGGATCTGTTGTGAGTTCGCCTGCATCCCATGCGCCATCTTTAAATTTGGATACATAACGATAATCAGTCTGTACATAACCGAAGCCGATATTGCCCCAGTCGATATTCTTTTTTTCCATAATGAATCTTTCCTCCGTTCACACAAATTTACAGTACATTCAAGTGTGATTACTGTTTATCTCTTTACCATTGTAAAACTTTTGCCTGCTAACTTCAATGGAAAATTTTCATTTTTTTACAAAAATCCGCGGAGTCTTGTTTTTTATAAGGGAGTTCGATATAATATGGAATAGAAAAACGGAGGTCAGTATGAGCGAAAATTTTGACGAATTAGGGGAACTTGGAGACAAAATAAAAAAGATCATAGATACGGCAGTTTCCACTAAAGATTACCGGCAGATGACAGAAGATATCAAAAATACAGTAGGAGAAACCGTAAACAGTGCATTAAATTCTGCTGTGGATTCCGGAAGTGAGGCTATTAGGAATGGGCTGAACAGTATGCTCGGAGCGGGCAGTACCCAGTCCGGAAAATATCAGAATAAAACAAAAGAATTTGAAGAACAGCGCAAACGAGAACGTGAACTGGAACAGGAACGAATAAAGCAGGATAGAGAGAAAGCACAGGAGAGAATGCTGACACTCTATGATAAAAATACCGGGGGAAGAATGAAGGGAATGATGTTGTCCATATCAGGAGGAATTCTTGCAAGTGGTATGGGGCTTGGAACATTGGTTCTTGCTATTTTCGGAGCAACGGGACATATGAATTCTTTGGTGATCGGTGGAACCTGCCTTATGACTGCCGGAGCGCTGACAGGTGCGGGACTTCTGGCGGGCGGTCTTAAAAAGCTGGGGAAGCTGGAGCGCTTTCAGAAATATATTGATGTATTGGGAAGCCACACATACTGTAATTTTGTACAGCTTTCGACAGCAGTAAATAAACCTGTGAAATTTGTAAAAAAAGATATTAAAAAGATGATCGGGGACGGGTGGTTCCGGCAGGGACATATTGATGATCAGGAGACCTGTCTGATCACAAGCGACGAAACTTATCAGCAGTATACGCAGACACAGAAAGCGCTGGAACAGAAGCGTCAGGAAGAAGAAAAGCGTCAGGAAGATCAGAGGAAAAACAGAAAAAATATATCTCCTGAAGTACAGGAAGTTCTGGATAAGGGAAATGAATATCTGGAAAAGATCCGCAAGAGTAATGAGGCAATTCCTGGAGTTGAAATTTCAACCAAGATATCCAGAATGGAACTGATCGTAGAGAAGATTTTTGAACGTGCACAAAAACATCCGGAAATTATATCCGATCTGAAAAAAATGATGGATTATTATCTGCCTATGACAGTGAAATTGCTTGATGCATATGAAGAAATGGATAGTCAGCCTGTTCAGGGGGAGAATATCCAGTCATCCAAAAAGGAAATAGAAGATACACTGGATACGCTTAACCAGGCATTTGAAAAACTGCTTGATGCTGTCTTTCAGGATACTGCATGGGATGTTTCAAGTGATATTTCCGTACTTCATACTCTGCTGGCACAGGAAGGTCTGGCCGATGATGATTTTGCAAAAATGAAAGAGAACTGAAAGGTATGAAAAGGAGAAAAAATGGGAGACGAATTTAAGGATTTTGAGATGGAAGCACCATCACTGACATTGGAACCGGATCTTGGAGAAACTGAGGAGAAAAAAGAAGTGGAAGCTGTAGTGCAGCCACAGCCTGAAATGGAGGTACCGGCCCTGACTCCGGCAGAACAGAAAATGGTAAATGAATTTGCTGCAAAGATCGATATTGAGAATACGAATCAGATTCTTCAGTATGGAGCAGGAACCCAGAAAAAAATGGCTGATTTTTCAGATGCAGCACTGGAAAATGTTAAGATGCAGGATCTAGGAGAAATAGGAGAGCTGATCACAAATGTAGTAGGGGAACTGAGGGATTTTGAAGCACAGGATCAGGGAAAGTTTTTCGGTTTCTTCAAAAAACAGTCTTCAAAAATCGAAAATATGAAAAATAAATATGCAAAAGCAGAAGTAACTGTGGAGAAGATTACAGATTCTCTTCAACAGCATCAGGTACGTTTGTTAAAAGATTCTGCCATGCTTGATAAAATGTATGAGCAGAACCTGAATTATTTCAAAGAACTGACCATGTATATCCTTGCAGGAAAGAAGAAGCTGGAAGAATTCAGAGCAGGTAAACTTGTCGAGCTGAAGAATAAAGCTGCGTTGAGCGGACTTCCTGAAGATGCTCAGGCTGCCAGAGATCTGGATGAAAAATGTAATCGGTTCGAAAAGAAACTTCACGATCTGGAACTGACGCGCACGATTGCCCTGCAGACAGCACCGCAGATCCGTCTCATCCAGAATAATGATACAGTGATGGTAGAGAAGATTCAGACGACTATTGTAAATACCATTCCACTGTGGAAAAGCCAGATGGTGCTGGCTCTTGGAATCGCTCATTCAGCAGAAGCTGCACAGGCACAACGTCAGGTGACAGATATTACCAATGAACTTCTGCGAAAGAATGCGGAGACTCTTCATATGGCAACTGTAGAAACTGCAAAAGAGTCAGAACGGGGAATTGTTGATATTGAAACGCTTCAGAAGACCAATGCGGATCTGATTCAGACACTGGACGATGTGATGAGGATTCAGATGGAAGGCCGTCAGAAGAGACAGGCAGCGGAGACAGAGATGCGACGTATGGAGGATGAACTGAAGCGAAAGCTTCTGGAAATCAGACAGTAAGAAGCAGATAATGAAAATCGGGCGGGAGCTGCTGGGAAATCAGCCGCTCCTGTTTCTGCTATAGACGAAAAGGAGCAATTTTTATGTACAGAGATCATACTAAGGTTATCCAGATTGGAGATAAAAAAATCGGCGGAGGGAACCCGATTCTGATCCAGTCAATGACCAATACAAAGACAGAAAATGTTGAGCAGACAGTAGACCAGATTCTGGCACTGGAGCATGCAGGATGTGATATTATCCGCTGTGCGGTACCCACCATGGAAGCAGCGGAAGCATTAAAGGAAATTAAAAAACAGATTCATATTCCACTGGTGGCAGATATTCATTTTGATTATCGTCTGGCTATTGCAGCTATGGAAAACGGTGCAGATAAAATCCGTATTAATCCGGGAAATATTGGAAGTACAGAACGGATCAAGGCGGTTGTTGATGTAGCCAAAGAACGGGGAATCCCCATTCGTGTCGGCGTAAACAGCGGCTCTCTTGAGAAAGAACTTGTGGAAAAATACCACGGAGTTACTGCCGAGGGACTTGTTGAGAGTGCACTGGATAAAGTTCACATTATAGAGGAACTGGGCTACGATAATCTGGTCATCAGTATTAAATCCTCGGACGTTCTTATGTGTGCAAAAGCTCATGAACTCATTGCCGAGAAAACAAACTATCCACTTCATGTAGGTATCACAGAAGCGGGTACTCTCTATTCCGGAAATATAAAATCTGCAATTGGACTGGGAATCATTCTGAATCAGGGAATCGGTGACACAATTCGTGTGTCCCTTACAGGAGCACCACTGGAAGAAATCAAATCTGCCAAACGCATTCTGAAAACACTGGGCCTGAGAAAAGGCGGTGTGGAAGTTGTATCATGTCCAACCTGCGGACGTACACAGATTGATCTTATTGGCCTCGCGAACAAAGTGGAAACTATGGTACAGGATATTCCGCTTGATATCAAGGTAGCAGTTATGGGATGTGTGGTAAACGGACCTGGAGAAGCAAAAGAAGCAGATATCGGAATCGCAGGCGGAGTGGGAGTCGGACTTCTGATCAAACATGGCGAGATCATAAAAAAGGTTCCGGAAGATCAGCTGCTGGATACATTGCGCCAGGAGCTTTTGAACTGGAAGGAATAATGTATTTTGGAAAGATATTTTTTTGAAGTATTTCCCAACTTAAAAGTAAAGAAAGAACTGGAAGAATTGCTGGAAACAGTCAGTGTCACAAAAGTTTCCTGCAATCCTGCCAAGACACATATATGGGTTTATTTAAAAAGTGAACGCTGGATTCATAAAAAGCATATTTTTGTACTGGAAGAGCAGATTGAACGACAGCTTTTTGCAGGACTTGGAGTGCAAATCACTGTGATTGAGAAGTTTCGTCTTTCGGGACAGTATACACCGCAGAATTTCCTGGACACCTACAGATCCAGTATGGAACTGGAACTGCGCAATTACAATATGCTGGAATATAATATGTTCAAGCAGGCGCAGATTTCTTTCCCGGGAGAACATGATCTTCATATGATCCTTCCGGACTCTGTAATTGCCAGAGAGAAAAGTGAAATTCTGATTGAATATCTGCAGAAAGTTTTCTGCGAAAGATGCGGAATGGACTTAAAGGTGGAACTAGAATTCACAGAAACCCAGGAGAGTAAATATCGTAAGAATGCAGCAGTCCAGATCGCACAGGAAGTTGAGAATGTAATCCGTCATGCGAAAATGAATGCAAAAAGTGAGGAATCTGATCAGTCCGAAGATGCTGGAAATGATGCTAAAAAAGCAGAAAAGAAAGCAGAAAAACCGCAACAGGAGAAGAAACAGTCCTTTGGCGATCGCAAGGACAAGAAAGGCGATTTCCGTGGCGGCTTCCGCAGGGACAGCAACCCGGATGTTATCTATGGAAGAGACTTCGAAGGCGAACCTGTTGCACTGGAAACAATTACCGGTGAGATGGGTGAAGTTATTGTCCGTGGTCAGGTTATGGATGTAGAAGCAAGAGAAATCCGGAACGAAAAGACTATTCTGATCTTCCCGATTACAGATTTTACGGACAGTATTGTGGTAAAGATGTTCCTGCGAAACGAACAGGTGCCGGAAGTGACAGAACATGTAAAGAAAGGCGCATTTCTGAAGTTTCGAGGTGTAACAACCGTAGACCGGTTTGACAGTGAACTTACCATTGCGTCTATCGCCGGAATCAAGAAGATTGCCAACTTTACAACAGCCAGAGTAGACACCAGCCCGCAGAAACGTGTAGAGCTTCACTGTCATACAAAGATGAGCGATATGGACGGTGTTACAGACGCCAAGTCTCTGGTAAAGCGTGCATATGAATGGGGGCATCCTGCCATTGCCATCACAGATCATGGCGTTGTCCAGGCATTCCCTGAGGCGAACCACTGCTTCGATGCATGGGGCGGATGTGTGCCGAAAGATTCTGATTTCAAGGTCCTTTATGGTATGGAAGGTTATCTGGTCGATGACTTGAAGGGTATGGTGACCAATGGAAAAGGACAGAAGCTGGACGGCAGATTTGTAGTCTTTGATATAGAGACAACAGGCTTCTCATCTCTGACTTGTCAGATCATTGAAATTGGTGCGGTACTGGTAGAGAATGGTGAGATCACAGATCGTTTTTCAACCTTTGTAAATCCGAAAGTACCGATCCCGTTCCGAATTGAGCAGCTCACCAGTATCAATGACAGTATGGTCATGGATGCCCCGACGATTGAAGATGTTTTGCCGAAATTCCTTGAATTCAGCAAAGGTGCTGTTATGGTTGCGCACAATGCGGATTTCGATATGGGATTCATTATGAAGAACTGCGACAGACTGGGAATTGAGCACGATTTTACTTATATAGATACTGTAGGTATGGCACGTTTCCTGTTGCCTGCACTGAACAGATTTAAGCTGGATACGGTAGCAAAAGCAGTAGGCGTTTCGCTGGAAAACCATCATCGTGCAGTAGATGATGCCGCCTGCACTGCAGAAATTTTTGTGAAATTCGTAAAAATGCTGGCAGACCGCGATATTCTTGATGTGGATGAGCTGAACAAACAGGGTGCAGTTTCCGCTAACACTATTAAGAAACTGCCAACTTATCACGTAATTATTTTTGCAAGAAATGAAACGGGCCGCATTAATCTGTATAAACTGGTGAGCCAGTCTCATTTGAAATACTACCACAGACGTCCACGTGTACCAAAGAGTATTCTGGAGAAATACCGTGACGGACTGCTGGTAGGAAGTGCCTGCGAGGCAGGAGAACTGTACCAGGCGTTGCTGCGAAATGCACCGGAGACCGAAATTGCCAGACTGGTGAATTTCTATGATTATCTGGAAATTCAGCCGATTGGAAATAATAAATTTATGATCGCAGATGACAAGCACGATATGATCAATTCCGAGGAAGACTTACGTGAAATGAACCGCAGGATCGTGAAACTGGGAGAACAGTTTAAGAAACCTGTAGTGGCAACCTGCGACGTGCATTTCATGGACCCGCAGGATGAGGTTTACCGAAGGATTATCATGGCAGGAAGCGGTTTCTCAGATGCAGATGAACAGGCACCTCTGTACCTGCGTACCACGGAGGAAATGCTGGAAGAATTTGCTTATCTGGGCAGCGAGAAAGCAGAAGAAGTAGTTATTACAAATACCAACAAGATTGCAGATATGATCGAGAAAATCTCTCCGATCCATCCGGATAAATTTCCACCGGTCATCGAGAATTCTGATCAGGACCTGAAGAATATCTGCTTTACAAAAGCTCACGAAATGTACGGAGATCCTTTGCCTGAGATTGTAGAGAGCCGTCTGGACCGAGAATTGAACTCCATTATTTCCAACGGTTACGCCGTAATGTATATCATCGCCCAGAAGCTGGTGTGGAAGTCCAATGAGGACGGATATCTGGTAGGTTCCCGAGGATCTGTAGGATCTTCTCTGGCAGCGACCATGTCCGGTATTACAGAAGTAAATCCTCTGCCGCCGCACTATCTCTGCCCGAATCCGGACTGTAAATACAGCGATTTCGATTCTCCGGAAGTAAAGAAATATGCAGGTATGGCAGGATGCGATATGCCTGATAAGATCTGCCCGAAATGCGGAACTAAGATGAAGAAAGAGGGATTTGATATCCCGTTTGAAACTTTCCTTGGATTCAAGGGAGATAAAGAGCCTGATATTGACCTTAACTTCTCCGGTGAATACCAGGCGAATGCCCACAGATATACAGAGGTTATCTTCGGCAAGGGTCAGACATTCAAGGCCGGAACTATCGGTACTCTTGCAGAGAAGACTGCTTTTGGTTATGTGAAGAACTATTTCGAAGAGCGTGGTGTGCATAAACGTTACTGTGAGATCAACCGTATTGTACAGGGATGTACCGGAGTACGTCGTACAACAGGACAGCATCCGGGAGGTATTATCGTACTTCCGGTAGGCGAAGAAATTGAGAAATTTACTCCTGTTCAGCATCCTGCCAACGACGTAAACAGTGACATCATCACTACACATTTTGATTATCATTCCATTGATGGAAACCTGCTGAAACTTGATATACTGGGACACGATGATCCGACGATGATCCGAATGCTGGAAGACCTGACGGGTATCAGTGCAAGAGATGTTCCGTTGGATCAGAGGGATGTTATGTCTCTGTTCGCCAGCACAAAAGCGCTTAATATTGAGCCGGAATCCATCGGCGGATGTAAGCTTGGATGCCTGGGAATCCCGGAATTTGGTACGGACTTCGCCATGCAGATGCTTATTGATACCAAGCCGAAATACTTCTCAGACCTGATCCGTATTGCGGGACTTTCTCATGGTACAGACGTATGGCTTGGCAATGCCCAGGTACTGATCCAGGAGGGAAAGGCAACCATTTCCACTGCTATTTGTACTCGAGACGATATTATGATCTACCTCATTGGTAAAGGGGTAGAAAGTGGTCTGGCATTTACCATTATGGAGAGTGTCCGTAAAGGAAAAGGTCTTCGAGATGAGTGGATAGCGACTATGAAAGAGCACGACGTACCGGACTGGTATATCTGGTCCTGTAAGCTGATCAAGTACATGTTCCCGAAAGCCCATGCTGCGGCCTATGTTATGATGGCTTATCGAATCGCATGGTATAAGGTGTTTCAGCCATTGGCTTATTATGCTGCATATTTCAGTATCCGTGCCACAGCGTTTTCTTATGAATTGATGTGTATGGGTAAGGAACGCCTGGAATATTATATGGATGAGATTCGTAAGAAGGGAGATTCTGCGTCGAAGAAAGAGCAGGATACTCTGAAAGATATGCGTATTGTACAGGAAATGTATGCACGTGGATTTGAGTTTGTACCTATTGATTTATATACTGCCAAGGCTCAGAGATTCCAGATTGTGGATGGCAAACTGATGCCTTCGCTGGCAACTATTGATGGACTTGGAGATAAGGCTGCAGATGCAGTGGTTGATGCTGCAAAACAGGGAAAATTTCTGTCAAAGGATGATTTTCGGGACAGGACCAAGGTCAGCAAAACAGTTATTGATCTGATGGACGATCTGAAATTGTTCGGAGATATTCCACAGTCCAATCAGATGTCATTGTTTGATTTTACCGGATGATGTCAGGTAAGAAGTATCGTATCATAAGGAGATGGATATGCGAAAAGAAGAACTTAGATATTTACAGAGACTTGCAGAGATTTACCCTACCATCGGAAAGGCTTCTACGGAGATAATCAATCTCCAGTCGATCCTCAATCTGCCGAAAGGAACTGAGCATTTTATGTCTGATCTTCATGGAGAATATCAGGCATTTTCCCATGTGCTGAGGAATGGTTCCGGTGCAGTGAGAAAGAAAATAGATGATGTGTTTGGACATACACTGGGAAACAGTGATAAACGTTCTCTGGCAACCCTGATCTATTATCCAAGAGAGAAGATGGATCTGGTGAAGGAAACAGAGGAAGATATGGAAAACTGGTACAAAATCACATTGTACCGCCTGATCGAGATATGTAAGACTACAGCGTCCAAATATACCAGATCAAAAGTAAGAAAGGCACTTCCGGCAGATTACGCATACGTGATCGAGGAACTGATTACGGAGAAAGCGGAGGTTCTGGATAAAGAAGCTTATTACGATTCTATTGTAAATACGATCATCCAGATTGGCGGAGCGGAAAACTTCATTATTGCTCTGGCTGAGCTGATCCAGAGACTGGTAGTGGATCATCTGCATATTCTGGGAGATATTTATGACAGAGGACCCGCCCCTCATTTTATTATGGACCGTCTGATGGAATATCATTCCCTGGATATTCAGTGGGGAAATCATGATGTGGTGTGGATGGGTGCTGCAGCAGGGCAGAAGGCATGTATTGCGACAGTTGTAAGAAACAGTCTCCGATATGGAAATCTGGATATTCTGGAGGATGGATACGGTATCAATCTGCTTCCGCTGGCTACGTTTGCCATGGAAGCTTATAAGGACGATTCCTGTGAGATTTTTGCCATGAAGGGAGCTTCCAATTATAATAATCTGGAAGCAGAGCTGGGAAAAAAAATGCATAAGGCCATTGCAGTGATCCAGTTTAAACTTGAGGGAAAACTGGTAAAGAAACACAAAGAATTTAAAATGGAAGACCGGGCACTTATACACCGGATCGATCCGGAAAAGGGGGCTATCACTCTGCCGGATGGAAAAACATATCCTATGAAAGATACCAGCTTTCCGACAGTGGACTGGAAACATCCTTATGAACTGACAGAAGGGGAGCAGGAAGTAATGAGTAAGCTTTCCTCTGCATTTAGAAACTGCGAAAAATTGCAGAATCATATCCGGCTTTTACTTGACATGGGAGGCCTTTATAAGGTATATAATGGTAATCT
Organism: uncultured Blautia sp.; assembly: GCA_934409175.1. Classification (GTDB taxonomy): domain Bacteria; phylum Bacillota; class Clostridia; order Lachnospirales; family Lachnospiraceae; genus Blautia_A. The sequence continues at coordinate 8,285 of CAKRVX010000033.1, read as the reverse complement.
GCTGTTTCATGGAAGCATTCCTCTGAATGAAGATGGAACTTTCCGGGAAGTGCAGATTTATGGAAAATGTTATAAGGGCAAGGCATTATATGATGCATTGGAGGCATATGTACGCAGAGCCTTTTATGCAGTTGATAAAGAGGAACGGAAAAAGGGAAGAGACATTATGTGGTATATCTGGGCTGCACCTGATTCCCCATTGTTTGGCAAAAGTAAAATGAGTACTTTTGAACGTTATTTTATAGAAGACCCATCTACACATGTAGAGAAAAAGAATGCATATTACCGTCTCTGGGAAAATGAAGAGGTGGTTGATAATATGCTTCGGGAATTTGGTCTGGATCCGGAAGAGGGGCATATCATTAATGGTCATGTTCCGGTTCACCAGAGTGAAGGAGAAAGCCCTGTAAAATGCAATGGAAAAGTTATTGTCATTGACGGCGGATTCTGCAAAGCGTACAGGAAGGTTACAGGAATTGCCGGATATACTTTGATCTACAATTCCTACGGACTGACGTTATCTGCCCATGAGCCTTTCACTTCCAAAGCAGATGCAGTGGCAAAAGAGACAGATATTGTGTCAAACCGTGTAGCTGTCAGATATATGCCGAGACGGCAGCTGGTAGGTGATACAGATACCGGTTTTGCGCTGAAAGAAAGAATTCAGGAACTGATCCAGCTTCTGGATGCCTACAGGAAGGGTATCATCAAAGAAAAGAAATAAAAGATATAAGAGGAGCGTGTTGATTTGTCGGTAAAGAACAGGAAAAATACAGAGAAAAAAAGAAAAATACTGAAAAGACTGCTGGTGTTCACGATTATTTTATTTCTGCTGACAGGGCTGGCGGGAATCGCTTTGATCCATTTGCAGGAAAACCGGGAACATACCCGGAGAAAAGAGGCCGCTATTGCAGCATTGGAAAGTGTACCGACAATTACACCGACGCCGATTGCAACGGTTACTCCTACACCGACGCCGATTCCTACGGTTACACCGACGCCTGTGATCACCAGAGCTCCGGCGTTTAATCCGGATGATTATAAGGGAATTTGGTACAGCACCAATGGCAAAGTGACCATACATATAAAAAAATTGTCTGAAAAGTCTATTACCTTTACTTATTCCCAGATAAATAAAAAGGGAACTGCCGTGTGTGAGGCAAAAGTAAAAAAACCTGTAGCCGGAAATGCGGCAAGGGTATCATTTACTGACTCACTTGGAAACAGAGCCAAGGGATATCTTACCTTTGATAATGGAATGTTGTATGTAAAAATTAAAACAACAAAAAAAGCTCCGGGCGCAAAAGTAAAGCCTTCTGTAGACTGTATTATGGTCCAGGGATGACCGCGTAAAACAGAAAGAGGTTCGGTATCAGAATAGTCTGATGACCAGAACCTCTTTCTGTTTATATGTCAGGCAGGATTACTTTGACATTTTTTTATTGTCTGTACGTCCAACCAGATAATCAATACTGGTTTCATAATAATTTGCCAGACGAATCAGCATTTCTATGGGAATATTTCTGGAACCTGTTTCATAATGGGAGTAAGAGCGCTGGCTGATATGAAGAATCTCACTTAATTCTCTCTGGGACAGATCAGCATCAGTGCGTAAATCCTGAATACGCTGAAATTTCATTTTCATCACCTCTTTATAGTTTAAAATATATCTTATAAAAAGTATAAAACAGACCCAAATGCACTATTGTAAATTGGACCAAAATGGACTATAATAAAAATATTCTTTTATACATCTGATTTCTGAAACATTTCTTTTATTTATCCAGATCCTGAAAAACAATTAACTGAATTACGTTTCAGCCGTATAAAAAGACGGGGATTTTTGTACGCAGAAAGGAGATAATTTGTTTGCAAGTGTTTTATCTGCAGCAATTATGGGAGTAGAAGTGCGCCCTGTTAAGGTAGAAGCAGATGTAAGTAACGGTCTGCCGTCTTTTATTATGGTAGGGTTTCCTTCTGCTCAGGTAAAGGAAGCTCAGGACAGAGTTCGAACAGCATTTCGAAATAATGGATTTAATTTTCCGCCAAAGAAAATTACTGTAAATCTGGCTCCTGCGGATATGAAAAAAGAAGGATCAGGTTTTGATCTGCCGGTGGCTGCCGCAGTGTTGGCTGCTTTTGGAATGATTCCGGAGAAAGTGCTGAATGGAGTGATGATGGCAGGGGAGATCAGTCTCAACGGTGAAATTCACGGGATTTCCGGAATTCTTCCAATTGTTTCGTGTGCCAGAAATCTGGGATGCAGAATGTGTGTGGTCCCCAGAGAAAATCTGGCTGAAGGCAGGCTGGTAAGAGACGCTCATGTAGCAGGGATCGGAAGCTTGTCAGAACTGGTAAATTGTCTGAAGAATCCGGAGGCTTTTTTGAAAGAAGAAGTGTGTGTACCTGAGGAAGAAAAAACGGTGGATGTGGATTTTGCTGATATAGAAGGACAAGAGGGGGCAAGGCGGGCTGCTGAAATTGCAGTGAGTGGTTTTCATAATATACTTTTTACAGGTCCGCCGGGAACAGGAAAAACCATGATCGCAAGGCGAATTCCTACGATCATGCCGCCTCTCACTTTCGAAGAAAAGCTGGAGCTGACCAGAATTTACAGTATTGCGGGACTTCTTTCAGAAAAACATCCTCTGATCAGCTGCAGACCTTTTCGAAGTCCTCATCATACCAGCTCTCCTCAGGCTATGGCTGGCGGGGGGCGTAATCCCAAGCCCGGGGAGATTACACTGGCTCATCGAGGTGTGCTTTTTCTCGATGAAATGCCTGAATTTTCAAGAAGAAGTCTGGAACTTTTAAGACAGCCGCTGGAGGATCGTGTGATCCAGATATCCAGAGTCAGTGGAACGTATTTGTTTCCTGCAGATTTTATGCTGTGTGCAGCAATGAACCCATGCCCTTGCGGCTACTATCCTGATATGAACCGCTGTATCTGCACTGCCGGGGAAATATCACATTATATAGGCAAAATCAGCCGGCCGCTGCTGGACCGTATTGATATTTGTACCGAAGTTCCGCCTGTATCCTTTCAGGAGCTTAAAGACGGAAAACCGGGAGAAAGTTCTGCACAGATCAGAAAGAGAGTACAGAAAGTACAAAAGATTCAGGAGGAACGCTACAGAAAAGAAAGTATCCGTTTTAATGGGCAACTTCATAGCAGAATCATTGACAGATATTGCCCTGTAACAGACAGTGCATCCAGATTGCTTTCGAGAGCTTTTGAGAGGATTTCATTTAGTGCCAGGTCCTATCACAGACTTTTGAAAGTGTCACGTACTATTGCAGATATGGACGGAGAAGAAGTAATTGCCAGCCATCACATTGGAGAAGCTTTGTCCTACAGAGCACTGGAAAAAAATTCTGTCATAAAATAAAGCAGCAGGAGGTATTTTATATGGAAGAAAACAATGCTCAGATGATACGGTGCGTTGAAAAAAAGGACAGGGAATATCCGCAGAAGCTTCTGCAGTATTCGTCCATGCCGTCGAAACTTTATGTGAAGGGAAGATTTCCATCTTCAAGAATTCCCACAGTAGCTATTATTGGTGCCAGAATGTGCAGCCCTTATGGAAGAATTCAGGCATTTCGTTATGCCAAAACACTGAGTGAGTCAGGAGTGCAGATCATTAGTGGTATGGCAATGGGAATTGACTCTGAAGGCCATAAAGGAGCTCTTGAGGGGAAAATGCCGACTTTCGCAGTGCTGGGAAGCGGTGTAGATGTGTGCTATCCTAAATCAAATAAGAAACTTTATGATAGAATTTTATGGGAAAACGGAGGTGTGATCAGTGAATGTCCGCCTGGCAGTCCGCCTATGCAATGGTGTTTTCCTGCCCGAAACCGAATTATCAGTGCACTTTCTGATGCAGTCCTGGTAGTGGAGGCAAAAGAAAACAGTGGATCACTGATTACTGCAGGATTTGCACTGGAACAGGGGAAGATGGTGTTTGCCATTCCGGGAGCTGTTACTGACGTTCTGAGTACAGGATGCCATAAGCTGATTTATGATGGAGCCGGGATTGCATACAGCCCGGAAATTATTCTGGAAGAACTTGGGATGTTCTCGAAAGGTGACATAAAAACAGCGGAAAAAAATAACTTAGGACTTGCAAGTGATTTGAATTTGGTGTATAGTTGTCTCGATTTACGACCAAAAAACCCTGACTATATTGTAAGAAAAACAGGCTTTTCTGCAGCCAGAGTCAGCAATTGTCTGGTGGAACTGATGCTGAGGGGACTGATCAGGGAAAACGGCAGACATTATTATGTAAGAACAGTCATTGATTAATTATAACTAGGAGAGGTAACATGGCAAAATATCTGGTGATAGTGGAATCACCTGCAAAAGTAAAAACAATAAAAAAATTTTTGGGGTCCAATTATGATGTAGAAGCGTCTAACGGACATGTCCGTGACTTTCCGAAGAGCCAGTTCGGAATTGATGTAGAACATGATTTTGAACCGAAATATATAACCATTCGTGGAAAAGGAGAACTTCTTGCGAAACTTCGCAAATCAGCAAAGAAGGCAGACAAGATATACCTTGCGACTGACCCCGACCGTGAGGGAGAGGCTATTTCCTGGCATTTGATGCAGGCGTTAAAGGAAGACCCGAAGAAAATGCACAGGATCACTTTCAATGAGATTACCAAGACTGCGGTAAAAGCATCTATCAAGCAGGCCAGAGATCTGGATATGGATCTGGTAGATGCACAGCAGGCCAGACGTATGCTGGACCGTATGGTAGGTTATACCATAAGCCCGCTGTTATGGGCGAAGGTAAAAAGAGGTTTAAGTGCAGGGCGTGTACAGTCTGTGGCTCTTCGTATCATCTGTGACAGAGAGGATGAGATCAATGCATTTATTCCCGAAGAATATTGGAGCCTAGAAGGAGAATTTCAGGTAAAAGGTGAGAAAAAACCTTTGCAGGCGAAATTCTACGGCACAGATAAAAAGATGAGCATCCATAACAAAGAGGAAATGGATGCACTTCTTGCCTCCCTGAGCGAGAAAGACTATGAAATCACAGAAGTAAAAAAAGGTGAAAGAATCAAAAATGCACCACTTCCATTTACTACCAGTACACTTCAGCAGGAAGCGGCCAAAACACTGAATTTTTCCACTCAGAAAACTATGCGTCTGGCTCAGCAGCTCTATGAAGGAATTGATATCAAAGGAAGTGGAACTGTAGGTGTGATTTCTTATCTGCGTACAGATTCTACCCGAATCTCAGAGGAAGCAGATTCTGCGGCAAGAGAATATATTACTGCTCAGTACGGAGAAAATTATGTTTCCAAAACAGAAAAAACAGTAAAAAAAGGTCAGAAGATTCAGGATGCTCATGAAGCAATTCGTCCCACAGACATCAGCCGTACTCCGGCAGTTCTGAAAGAATCCCTTTCCAGAGACCAGTTCCGTCTGTATCAGCTGATCTGGAGACGCTTTGCGGCAAGTCGTATGGCCCCTGCCAGATATGAGACAACTTCTGTGAAGATTGGAGCAGACGAATATGTATTCACAGTTGCAGCATCCAAGATTGTGTTTGACGGATTTATGTCCGTGTACACCGATGATGAAGATCAGAAAAAAGGGAATGTTCTGAACCAGAGTCTGGAAAAAGGTATGAAGCTGTCCTTAAAAGAACTCAGACCAGAGCAGCATTTTACACAGCCGCCTGCTCATTACACAGAGGCTTCTCTGGTAAAGACTATGGAAGAACTGGGAATCGGACGTCCAAGTACCTATGCACCGACCATCACTACCATCATCAGCCGCCGTTATGTGGCGAAAGAACAGAAAAATCTTTATGTCACAGAGCTGGGGGAAGTTGTAAATAACATTATGAAGCAAGCGTTTCCAAGTATTGTGGATGTAAACTTTACAGCTACTATGGAGGGACTTCTGGACTGTGTAGCAGCAGGAACTGTCAAATGGAAAACAGTTGTAAGCAATTTCTATCCTGATCTGAAAAGGGATGTAGATGCAGCTGAAGAAGAACTGGAGAAAGTAGATATTCAGGATGAAGTTACAGATGTGATCTGTGACAATTGTGGCAGAAATATGGTGATCAAATACGGTCCTCATGGCAGATTCCTGGCATGTCCGGGATTTCCGGAATGCAGAAATACCAAGCCATATTTTGAAAAGATCGGCGTACCGTGTCCGAAATGTGGCAAGGAACTGGTATTGAAGAAGACCAAAAAAGGACGTAAATATTATGGATGTGAAAATAATCCGGAATGTGATTTTATGTCCTGGCAGAAGCCGTCGAAGAAAAAATGCCCCAAGTGTGGAAGTTATATGGTGGAAAAGGGGAATAAACTGGTCTGCAGTCAGGAAACATGTGGATATGTAGAAGCAAAATCTTCAGAAGATAAAGAATCGTAGTTAATTACTACAATTAAATATATTTTTTGAACAAAATCAGCAGGGAAAGAAAAATTTTTCTGCTGATTTTGTTTTGTAATAAGAAATGTATTTGTTGAATAATATTTGGAAAAGAAATCTATTTTCAGAAAAGCAAAGATAAAATGAAAAATAGTAAAATTTATCTTGTAATTTGTATTCAAAACGTGTAATATTACTGTATAAGTAAAAAGAATGATTACCGGATCCGGGAGGCTCCAAAGCGAAAGGAGGACAACATGAGCGTTCAGTTGCTTGATAAAACAAGAAAAATTAATAAACTTCTGCATAACAGCAACTCAAGTAAGGTGGTATTTAATGATATTTGCCAGGTTCTGATGGAAACTCTGAGCTCGAACATTCTGGTGCTCAGTAAGAAAGGAAAGGTTCTGGGCGTCAGTTTATGTCCGGGTGTAGAAGAGATTACAGAGCTTATTGAGGATAAAGTCGGAGGATATGTAGACTCTTTATTAAATGAGAGATTTCTTGGTGTTTTGTCTACGAAAGAGAATGTAAATCTTCAGACATTAGGTTTTGAACATGTTTCAGGCAGTTATCAGGGAATCATTAATCCTATTGATATTGCAGGTGAGAGACTTGGTACTGTATTTATGTATCGATTTGACAGACCTTATGATATTGAGGATATTATTGTCAGTGAATACGGAACTACAGTAGTAGGTCTTGAGATGATGCGGGCAGTTCACGAAGAGAATGCAGAGGAAGATAGAAAACAGCAGGTTGTGAAATCTGCGTTTAATACATTGTCATTTTCTGAGCTGGAAGCCATTATTCATATTTTTGACGAACTGGATGGCGATGAGGGAATTCTGGTTGCAAGTAAGATTGCAGATCGTGTGGGAATTACCCGATCTGTTATTGTAAATGCACTGAGAAAATTCGAAAGTGCAGGTGTGATCGAGTCCAGGTCTTCCGGTATGAAGGGAACTTACATTAAGGTGCTCAATGAAGTGATCTTTGATGAACTGGAAGAAATCAAGGCACAGAGAAATAAAAAATAATAAATCATATAAAAATGCAGAAAAGGCTTTGGAGTATTGAATTTACAGTTCTGATATTCCAGAGCTTTTTTTATCATAGGAAATTACTATGTAATGTTCAAATGATATAAAAATCCCCAGGATGTAGTTTGTATAAAAAAATTATTTGTAAATTAAGAAAATGAAAGAAAAAATGAGAATATAAAAGAAAGAATGAGAATATTATTAAAAATATTATTGTAAAAGCACTTGCGAATTTGTTCTGTTTTCAATAATATAAGGACAGTGATTAGCACTCGAATTAAATGAGTGCTAGCAAAAAAGGCGAGGTTTGACAGAAGCCGAAATAGTTGCTGAAAAGAAACAGCGACATTAATTTGGAGATTAAAGGAGGATCATAAATCATGACATTAGTACCTTTAGGTGACAGAGTTGTATTAAAACAGGTTGAAGCAGAAGAAACAACAAAATCCGGAATCGTTCTTCCAGGACAGGCACAGGAGAAACCACAGCAGGCAGAAGTAGTAGCTGTAGGACCTGGCGGAGTTATTGATGGTAAAGAAGTAAAAATGGAAGTAGCTGTAGGTGATAAGGTTATCTACTCCAAATATTCAGGAACAGAAGTAAAAATGGACGGCACAGAATACATTATCGTAAAACAGAATGATATTCTTGCAATCGTTAAATAAGATAATAATAGAAAATAAAAATAGAATGTAACTATCTCGCATTTCATCAAGATGAGGATGCTGAACAGTTATAACAGAAATTAAACAGGAGGTCATACATCATGGCAAAAGAAATTAAATTCGGCGCAGAAGCCAGAGCAGCTCTTGAAGCTGGTGTAAATAAATTAGCTGATAC
>CAKRVX010000032.1 GCA_934409175.1 uncultured Blautia sp. | reverse complement strand
TTTCCATGCTCCGCCATACACAAGCGAAAGAGCAAAACAGAAAGTCGTAGACCTGGCCAAACAGGTAGCAAAATACAGTGGACCAATCCGTCTCCATGTAGTAAACTTTACAGACATCCAGCTCTACATCTACGATCAGTGCCCACATGACGAGCTGACTATCATCATGCGCCGTTACATGATGCGAATTGCAGAACATTTTGCAAAGGAAAGCAGATGCCTCGGCCTGATCACAGGTGAAAGTATCGGTCAGGTTGCCAGCCAGACCTTACAGAGTCTTGCAGCTACCAATGAAGTCTGCACCCTTCCTGTATACCGTCCGGTTATCGGATTTGACAAGCAGGAGATTGTAGAGAGATCATGGGAAATCGGAACTTATGAGACTTCCATTCAGCCTTTTGAAGATTGCTGTACGATTTTTGTGGCAAAACATCCGGTTACCAAACCAAATCTGAACGTGATTCATCGTTCAGAGACAAAACTGGAAGAAAAAATTGATGAGCTGATGAAAACGGCTCTGGAAACTGTTGAGATTATTGAGATTGACTAATGTCGATTACGGTACTTTAATACATGCAGATTGAGATGCTGCGTTGCATCATCTCAATCTTACAAACATTCGGAATCCGCTTCGCTGCTTCCTCATGTTTGGCGGGTTTCAAGTTCAACCGCTTTTTCGTGCGAGCACGAAACGCGTTTGAGTTTGAAACCCTGGTATACAAAAAAAGAGGAACTGTTTATCAGTTCCTCGGCAATTGCAAAAATCAAATTGTGCTGATTATTCAGTAACGTATTTACCTACGATACCCATAACAGTATCAAGAGCAGCACCATCAGCATGGATGTTTAAGTCAATTGGTTTGGATAAATCAAGACTGAAAATACCCATGATAGATTTTGCATCGATTACGTATCTTCCAGATACTAAATCGAAATCGCAATCAAATTTGCTGATTTCATTTACGAATGCTTTCACTTTATCAATAGAGTTCAGTGAGATTTTTACTGTTTTCATTATGAGAACCTCCCTTAAAATAGTTATTGCTGACGAATTACACGTTCAGCTTACATTTTTCATCTTACCTGTACCCCTGTAAAAAGTCAAGGTGAAAACGGATAAAATTTCCAGAAAGATTTAGTGAAAATGTAGAAAGGTTGCACAGAAACCTGAGTTTAGGAGGAAAAATGAAAAAAAAGGTTGCACTTCACAATTTAGGCTGTAAAGTCAATGCATATGAAGTAGAAGCAATGCAGCAGCTGCTGGAACAGGCGGGATATGAAATTGTGCCATTTGAGCCGGGAGCTGATGTTTATCTGATAAATACCTGTACAGTAACCAATATTGCAGACCGTAAATCCAGACAGATGTTGCATAAAGCGAAAAAAATGAATCCGGACGCAATTGTGATCGCTGCCGGATGTTATGTACAGACAGATGAAGGAAAACTGGACAAAGATGATGCAGTAGATCTGATCCTTGGAAATAATCAGAAGAAAAATATTGTAGAAGTTTTAGAAGAGTATGAGCAGCAGCATACCAAACAGAAACATGTGATAAAGATCAATCAGACAAAAGAGTATGAAGATCTGGCAATCGATCATACTGCTGAACATGTGCGTGCCTACATTAAGGTTCAGGATGGATGTAATCAGTTCTGTACCTATTGTATCATTCCTTATGCCAGAGGAAGAGTAAGAAGCCGTAAGATCGATCATGTACTGGAGGAAGTACGGGCCCTGGCAGCAAAAGGTTATAAAGAAGTTGTTCTGACAGGAATTCATCTGACATCCTATGGAGTAGATTTCCCGGAAGGAGAGAAAGAAACCTTGCTTTCTCTGATAGAGGCTGTCCATGGAATCGATGGTATCGAAAGAATCCGTCTTGGTTCTCTGGAACCTGGGATTATTACAGAAGAATTTGCGAAAACCATATCTGCACTTCCAAAGATGTGTCCTCATTTTCATCTGTCTCTTCAGAGTGGCTGTGATGCCACACTGGAGCGTATGAACCGCAGATACAGAAGTTCTGAATACGCTGAGAAATGTGAACTGCTGCGGAAATATTTCGGGAATCCGGCGTTGACTACGGATGTGATCGTAGGTTTCCCAATGGAAACAGAAGAGGAATTTCAGGCTTCTCACGATTTTGTAGACAGTATTCATTTTTATGAAACGCATATCTTTAAATATTCCAGAAGACATGGAACAAAAGCGGCAGCTATGTCCGGACAGCTCACAGAAGCTGAAAAAGCGATACGAAGTGATAAAATGCTTGCTTTGAATGAAAAACGTGCTTCAGAATATGAGAAATCCATGCTTGGCTGTGAACTGCAGGTACTTCTGGAAGAAGAAGTGGAGATTCAGGGAAGTTGCTGGTATATAGGACATAGTAAAGAGTATATTAAAACAGCCGTTCCGAAGAAAGACAGATATGCAGTGAATGATATCGTAACAGTCAGAGCTGAACGATTTCTGAAAGAACATATTCTTACAGGAGAAGTCCAGGAGTGAACGGTGGTACATTAATTTAGCAGTTGCACAATAATTCGAATTATATTAAAATAATATAGAATAAAAAAAGTAAGGACGTGAGAGAAATGGCAGAGAATAATCTGGGAAATACCCAATACTTTAGAACAAAACCGGATCAGGAACTTCAGGTGAAAGAAGTACTTGACCTGGTTTATAATGCAATGGATGAGAAAGGATATAACCCGGTCAATCAGATCGTAGGTTATATTATGTCCGGAGATCCGACTTATATTACCAGCCATAAAGGCGCAAGAAGCATGATCATGAAGGTTGAGCGTGACGAACTGGTAGAGGAACTTTTAAACGAGTATATTAAAAATAAATCCTGGGAACGCTGATATGAGGATTCTTGGATTAGATTATGGCTCAAAGACAGTAGGAGTGGCAGTGAGTGATCCGTTGGGACTGACTGCACAGGGTGTGGAGACAATCTGGCGCAAGCAGGAGAATAAACTTCGTCAGACTCTCGCACGTATTGAAGAACTGATTTCGGAATATCAGGTGGAACGGATCGTGCTTGGATATCCGAAAAACATGAATAATACAGTTGGAGAAAGAGCTGAGAAGTCACTGGAGTTTCAGCAGATGCTGGAGAGACGGACAGGTCTGCCTGTTATTATGTGGGATGAGCGGCTGACTACTGTAGAAGCCAATCGAACTCTTATGGAAGCCAGTGTCCGCAGAGAGAACCGTAAGCAGTATATGGACAAATTGGCAGCAGTGTTTATTTTGCAGGGATATCTTGATTCCCTGTCCATGTAGGAGAATAATTTTATGGAAAAGATCAGATTTACGCTGGAGGATGGAACAGAAGCTGAATTTTATGTAGAAGAGCAGACCAGAATCGGTGGAACTGCATATCTTCTGGTATCCGATTCTCTGGATGATGAGGCAACAGCCTATATTTTCAAAGACGTATCTGAGGATGAGAGCCAGGAAGCCTGTTATGAGATGGTCGAGGATGAGAACGAACTGCAGGCTGTATTTAAAGTCTTTGAACAGATGTTAGATGACGTAGACCTTGAAATGTAAAAAAATATAAATGAATAAATAATATGGAGGTGCAAATGCTTGAGTAACGAGAATAATAACGAACTGAATCATGAAAGCCGTGAATTTCATGATGGACAGCCAAGTTACGGACAGAAAAGACCGTATAACAGACAGAAAAATTACAAGTACAAACCACAGCATAAGAATTTCTATAATAAGAAGCAGGCACAGGATAAAAAACAGACTCCTGATAAAGAGAAATCCGGAAAGCAGATGGCATTTAAAAATCCAATGAAAAATAACGGACGGAAACCAAGAAAGCCAATATCCAAGTTGAAGATCATTCCTCTGGGCGGTCTGGAACAGATCGGTATGAATATTACTGCATTTGAATATGAAGACAGCATTGTAGTTGTAGACTGCGGTCTGGCATTTCCTGAGGATGATATGCTTGGTATTGATCTGGTTATTCCGGACGTAACTTATTTAAAAGAGAACATTTCCAAAGTAAAAGGATTTGTGATCACTCATGGACATGAGGATCATATCGGAGCTCTTCCTTATGTACTGAAGGATGTAAATGTACCTGTTTATTCCACCAAGCTTACAATTGCTCTGATCGCAAATAAATTAAAAGAGCATAATATGACACGTACTACGAAGCTGAAGGAAGTAAAACATGGTCAGGTAATCAATCTGGGAGACTTTTCCATTGAATTTATTAAAACCAATCACAGTATCCAGGATGCTTCTGCACTGGCAATTTATTCACCGGCAGGAATTGTAGTGCATACAGGAGACTTTAAAGTAGATTACACACCGGTATTCGGAGATGCCATTGACCTGCAGCGTTTCGCAGAGATTGGCAGAAAGGGTGTACTTGCCCTGATGTGTGACAGTACCAATGCAGAACGTAGTGGATTTACCATGTCAGAACGTACAGTGGGACATGTGTTTGATAATCTGTTTAATGAATATAAAACAAACAGGATCATTATAGCGACCTTTGCATCCAATGTAGACCGTGTACAGCAGATCATCAATACCGCATATCGTTTCGGCAGAAAGGTTGCAGTGGAAGGCCGCAGTATGGTAAATGTCATCACTACTGCAGCAGAACTTGGATATCTTCGTATTCCGGATCAGACATTGATCGAGATCGATCAGGTGAAAAATTATCCGGATGACCAGGTAGTGCTGATCACTACGGGAAGCCAGGGTGAATCCATGGCAGCTCTGTCACGTATGGCAGCAAATATCCATAAGAAAATTGTGATCAAACCGAACGATACTATTATTTTCAGTTCCAACCCAATTCCAGGAAATGAAAAGGCGGTATCAAAAGTTATCAATGAGTTATCCATGAAAGGTGCGAAGGTAATTTTCCAGGATGTTCATGTTTCCGGACATGCCTGCCAGGAAGAAATCAAACTGATTTATTCACTGGTAAAACCGAAGTATGCGATTCCGGTTCATGGAGAATACCGTCATCTGACTGCACAGAAAAATGTAGTGGAAGAACTTGGAATTCCAAAAGAAAATATTTTCGTACTGGCTTCCGGAAATGTGCTGGAACTTGACAGTCAGAGTGCTCAGGTAACAGGAACTGTTCATACAGGAGCAATTCTTGTAGATGGCCTTGGTGTTGGGGATGTAGGAAATATCGTACTTCGTGACCGCCAGCATCTGGCAGAAGATGGAATTATGATCGTGGTTGTTACTCTGGAGCGTCACAGCAATGTGGTTCTGGCAGGACCGGATATTGTTTCCAGAGGATTCGTATATGTAAGGGAATCCGAGGATCTGATGGATCATGCCAGAGAAGTTGTGGAGAACGCACTGGATTCCTGTCTGGAACGCAATATTACAGACTGGGGCAAGATCAAGACTGTAGTAAAGGATGCGCTCAGTGAGTTCCTGTGGAAACGCACAAAGAGAAGTCCTATGATTCTGCCGATCATTATGGAGGCATAAGCAGTAATGGAAGATAATACAATAGAGGAAAGTATCAGCCGTCTGATTGAATCTATTAAAGAAAGTGCTGAATATACAGAGTTTAAGAAACAGAGTGATATTCTGAAAGCAGATCCGGAACTGAAAAACAGAGTGGATGCTTTCAGAAGCGAGAATTACCGTATCCAGAATGAATGTGATGCGGACAGCCTGTTCGATGTGGTTGAGCAGATTGGTAAGGAATCTGCTCAGCTTCGCAGCAATCCGCAGGTAAATGCCTATCTGGATGCGGAACTTGCACTCTGCAGGATGATGCAGAATATCAGTATGAAGCTGGTTGACGGGATTGACCTGGATGCTCCGTTCACATTGTAAAAGGCAAAGGGAACAGAAAGGAAGAATGTTATGAGTGATACAAGAGACCGGGCAGGTGCAGCAGGAGTAGCAGTAGCAGGAGTGATTTTTAAGATCGCTCTGTATGTATGTGTTGTGGTCCTGCTTTTCTGGATCGGAAAATCCGCATATCAGTTCGGCCATGATGTATTTAACCAGGAGGCAATGAGCCCGGGAGAGGGAAAGGAAGTAACAGTCGTGATTTCAGAAGATACTTCTTTGTATAAAATTGCCAAAACCCTTCAGAAAAAGGGACTGGTGAAAAGTGCTCCTGTATTTTATGTACAGGAGAGACTTTCTACTTACCACGGACAGTTAAAGGCGGGAACATATCTTTTAAGCACTGCCTATACACCTAACCGTATTATGGGAATTCTGGCCGGTGATGACGAGCAGGAAGGGGCAAGTGGTTCGTGATAGTCGATGAGAGAATGCGTACGTATATCAATTCTCTGGATATGGGAAATACACTGTTTCTGGAAGAACTGGAACAGACAGCGCTGAGAGACCGTGTTCCTATTATACGAAGGGAAATGCAAAGTTTTATAAAGATGTTTCTGGCGCTGAATCAGCCGAAACGTATTCTGGAGGTGGGGACAGCCGTTGGCTTCTCCACACTTCTTATGTGTGAATATGGACCGGAGAATCTTCAGATTGTAACCATAGAGAATTATGAGAAGAGAATCCCTGTTGCCAGAGAGAATTTCCGGAAGGCCGGAAAAGAAGCACAGATTACTCTGCTGGAAGGCGATGCCGGAGAAATTCTGAAAGAGTTGAAGGATTCCTTTGACATGATCTTTATGGATGCAGCCAAAGGACAGTATATCAACTGGCTGCCGGATGTGAAAAGACTGATGAAAAAAGGCAGTGTGCTGATTTCAGATAATGTACTCCAGGAAGGAGATATCATTGAATCCCATTACCTGGTAGAGCGCAGAAACAGGACCATATATAAAAGAATGCGGGAATATCTGTATCAGCTGAAGCATGACCCGGCATTGGTAACATCCATCCTTCCTCTGGGAGATGGAGTGACAGTCAGTGTGAAAATGGAGTGAAAACAGTATGAGAAAAATAGAATTGCTGGTTCCGGCAAGCAGTCTTGAGGTATTAAAGATTGCAGTTATTTTCGGAGCAGATGCCGTATATATCGGCGGAGAGGCCTTTGGACTTCGTGCCAAGGCGAAAAACTTTTCCCATGAGGATATGAAAGAGGGAATTGCTTTTGCCCATGAGCATGGGGTAAAAGTTTATGTAACAGTGAACATCCTGGCGCACAATTATGATCTGCCGGGAGTCAGAGAGTATCTGACAGAACTGAAAGAATTAAAACCGGATGCGTTGATCATTGCAGATCCTGGAATTTATATGTATGCAAAGGAAATCTGCCCGGAGATTGAACGCCATATCAGTACTCAGGCGAACAACACCAATTATGAGACATATCGTTTCTGGTATAATCTGGGGGCAAAACGAGTAGTAACAGCCCGTGAGCTTTCACTTGCAGAAATTCGGGAGATCCGTGAACATATTCCGGATGATATGGAGATCGAAACATTTATTCATGGTGCCATGTGCATTTCTTATTCAGGAAGATGCCTGCTGAGTAATTATCTGGCAGGCAGAGATGCTAATCAGGGAGCCTGCACACATCCGTGCAGATGGAAATATTCGATTGTAGAGGAGAAGCGTCCCGGTGAATATATGCCCGTATTCGAAAATGAACGTGGAACCTACATTTTTAATTCCAAGGATCTGTGCATGATCGAGCATATGGATGATATTATAAACAGTGGAATCGACAGCCTGAAGATTGAAGGGCGTATGAAAACAGCTCTGTATGTTGCCACAGTAGCCAGAACCTACCGCAAGGCAATTGATGATTATATGGAAAGTCCTGAGAAATATCAGGCAAATATGCCATGGTATCAGGAACAGATTTCCAATTGTACGTATCGCCAGTTTACTACCGGATTTTTCTATGGAAAACCAGATGAGAATACACAGATTTATGATAATAATACTTATCAGAAAGAATATACTTATCTGGGATTTGCAGAGGCAGTAGATGAACGTGGATTTGCTCAGATCACCCAGAGGAATAAATTTTCAGTGGGAGAAACTATTGAGATCATG
Organism: uncultured Blautia sp.; assembly: GCA_934409175.1. GTDB lineage: Bacteria > Bacillota > Clostridia > Lachnospirales > Lachnospiraceae > Blautia_A. The sequence goes on along the minus strand of CAKRVX010000032.1, from coordinate 11,094 downwards.
AAACCTGATGGAGAGAATCTGTCTGTTACAGTCAGAGGAATCTATGATGAAGAGGGAAATTCCATGGAAAGTGCTCCTCATGCGCAGCAGAAACTGTTTGTAGATTTGGGAGCAGAAATTTCTGTTTATGATCTTTTACGAAGAGCAGAATAGAGAGCAGGATAAAAAGATAACCGCAGCCAACGAAAGAAAATGTTGGCTGCGGTTATTTGCTTTCAAAGAGACTGCGAAGCTTTTTTATAGCGTTTTTTTCAATTCTGGACACATAGGAGCGACTGATGGAGAGCCTGTGGGCTATTTCACGCTGAGTCTGTTCTTCTTCTCCGAAAAGTCCATAGCGGCAGCAGATTACCTGATATTCTTTTGGCGTTAATGCATCTTTTAAAGAATTCAGAAGATACGCAGTATTTTCACGCATATAACAGTCTTCTACAATATCCACAGGAGTACTTTCAATCACATCCAGAAGGTTGATTTCATTTCCTTCTTTGTCTGTTCCGATAGGCTCATAAAGAGAAACTTCTCTGGAATGTTTGCGTCGGGAGCGAAGAAACATCAGGATTTCGTTTTCAATACATCTGGCGGCATAGGTAGAGAGCCGTGCTGCTTTCTGGGGATCAAAGGTAGTGATGGCTTTGATCAGACCTATGGTGCCGATGGAAATCAGATCATCCGGTTCTTCATCTACACCCTGATATTTTTTGACCACATGTGCAACAAGGCGAAGGTTATGCTCGATCAGAAGGTTCTTTGCATCAAGGTCCCCTTCCTTATATTTCAGAAGATAATATTTTTCCTGGGAACTGGTCAGAGGTTTCAAAAAAGCTTTCAAATGTCCGCCTCGAAGAGGTTTTCTATATAGTCTATGTGCAGGACAGGGGGACTGTGCTTTTCCGATTATAGGAACATAAAAAACTATCATAGTTTAACCAAATAGCGAAGCGGATTGCGAATATCCGCTTGACTTCTGGAAAAATATATGCAGACCAAATGCGATATGAACGATTAAAATGAGCCATGAAAAATAATTTGGAACGAAAATTTTTAAATTTATTGACAAAATAAGATATTAAAATGTATCATAAAAATGCACACATATTCCAGATGCAAAGCAAATACAAAAATCTTATAAATGCAATAATTCACAGAATATTCTGTTGATTTATTACGAAGAGCCTGGGTCTGGGAAGTATCGGAGAAACAACGTAAAGCATTTAACAAAATCAAGTAGCGAAGCGGATTGTGAATATCCGCTTGATTAAGGAGGAAATTTAATGAAAAAGATAATAAGACAATGGTTCAGTATCATATTGGTCGTTTTGGTTTGTGTGATGGCTGCCACACCGACAATGGCTGCATCATCGAAATATAAAGCAGCAGTGTCAAACTATCGTAGATATATAAGAACGGAAAGCGGACGATATATGATTGTAGATATTGATGGAAATGGTATACCGGAATTACTTGCACATACATCATGGAGAAATGAAATTTATACCTATAATCCGAAAACCAGGAAAAGAGTATGCATAGGCACTATTGCATATGGGAAAGGATACAATATGCCAATTAAATATTCAAAAAAATGTCATACAGTAATGATAAGTAATGCGAACACAGGTGGAAGTATTAGTGATATATATAAAATTAATGGAGTGAAATCTAAAAGAGTAGTTAGAGCAGAGTCCTTTAATGGCAGATTTGAAAACGGATGTAAAATTAATGGAAAAAAAGTCAGTTCATCTGTATATGATAAAATGATACGAAAGTATATGAAAAAAAGCATTAACTTTAATGTTAAGTGAAATAAATTGAGAAAATATTTCAGATTCCGTAAATAAATAGATATTTATTGTGCCTGAGGGAAGAGAATGGAGTGGTTATAAAAATGAAAAGGAGAAAGTTTAGTATAATAATACTGATAAGTTTTATAGCTATACTGTCATTGACGTTACCTGTATCTGCGTCAACTCTCTGTTTAAATCAAAAAAGTGCAAGCCTTTATATTGGAAAAACAATACAGCTTGAAGTGATTGGAAAAAAGAGTCCAAACGTAAAATGGAAATCGAGCGACAGCAACATAGCAACTGTATCCTCAAATGGAAAAGTAACCGGTAAGCGTAGGGGAATATGTACGATCTGGGCCCGAACAGGAAATAAAACATTCAAATGTAAAATCACTGTAAAAAGAATTGATGTTTCAAAATATCTAAAAGCTAACGCCCAGTCTAATAAAAGTTTTAATCAGATGCATAAGATTCTGGGTATGAATAAACTTGCAGAAAACACAAGAGATTCAAAAATATATTCTTTTACAGGAACCAAAAAGAGCTCCAGTATTAATAATGTATCTCTGGGAAAAGCATATGAAAATAAACCAGCGTGTTTTGGAATAGAAATAAGAGATACAAGATGTTCCTGCGGAGGTGTAACGATAGGAACAAAAAAAGAAAATGTCAGAAAACTACTGACCAAAGCAGGATGGAGATATTACGATTATAACCTTTATGGAAAAGGTTGGTGGGAGCTTCTGCTACTTTATAAAAATGGAAAAGTATCTTATATGATAATACAGTCATGGGATTGATTGATCTTCAGGAGTGCTGGAATAAGAATAAGAGTCAGGAGAAGAAGGAATACATGAAAATATATTTAGCCCCTCTTGAGGGAATTACAGGTTATACATACAGAAGAACACTTTACCAGTGCTTTGGAGGATTTGATAAGTATTTTATTCCATTTATATTGCCGAATCAGAAGGGGCATTTAAGTACCAGAGAGAAGAAAGATATTGCCCCGGAGAACAATAAAGGAATGTATGCGGTACCTCAGATACTTACAAAAAACTCTGAAGATTTTATCCGGACAGTGGAGACGCTGAAGGAATATGGATACGAAGAAGTAAACCTGAATCTGGGATGTCCGTCAAAAACGGTTGTGACTAAGGGAAGAGGGGCAGGATTTCTGGACAGACCTGACGAACTGGACAGATTTCTGGATGAGATTTTTAATAAATGTGATGTCAGAATTTCCATAAAGACACGGCTGGGGATGGAAGAGGAATGGGAATTTGAAGATATTCTGAAAATTTATAATAAATACCCGCTGGAAGAGCTGATCATTCATCCACGTGTACAGAAGGATTATTACAAGAATACTCCTCGTATGGAATCGTTTGCAGAGGCATTTCAAGATGCCGCAAGTCCGGTATGCTACAACGGAGACATTTTTACAACGAGAGATTACGACAGACTGAAGGAGCGCTTTGAGAATCTGAACTGTATTATGATGGGCAGAGGTGTATTGGGAAATCCGGCACTTGCCAGAGAAATCAGGGGAGGGAAACCAGCAGAAAAAGCAGAAATCCGCCGGTTCCATGACAAGATGTATGAAGAATACTGCCAGGATTTGTCCGGAGACAGAAATATTCTTTTCCGCATGAAAGAGTTATGGTTTTATCTGGCACCTATGTTCAGCAATTATAAAAAATATATCAAGAAGATACGTAAAGCAGAAAAGTGTGCGGTATATGAAAGTGCGGTGAATGAGCTGTTCAGCTGCGAGAAAATAATCACAGACGTATATAGTTTTTAAAACGACATTAAATAGTTTCCTTGACAAATGTTTTTATTGTGATATACTTTGAATATCAAAATATTTAAAATACAAAACAAATAGCAGGATTATGCATGAAAGGAAAACTATGAAAAATTTAAAAATAGGAGAAAAAATTACAAAAATTCCACTGATCCAGGGAGGAATGGGAGTAGGTATCAGTCTTGGAAGACTGGCAGGCTCTGTAGCGAGGGAAGGAGGAGTGGGAATTATTTCCACTGCACAAATTGGATACAGAGAGAATGATTTTGATAGAAATCCAGCAGCAGCCAACGAGAGGGCTATTGAAACGGAGATGGAAAAAGCAAGAAAGATTTCACCTGATGGAATAGTGGGATATAATATTATGGTTGCATTGAAAGAATATGCCGCTCATGTGAAAGCTGCTGTAAAGGCAGGAGCTGATATTATTATTTCCGGCGCAGGTCTGCCCACCGAGCTTCCGGAACTGGTAAAAGGGAGTCTGACCAAGATTGCTCCGATCGTTTCTACAGATAAATCTGCGAAAGTGATTCTGAAATATTGGGACAGAAAATATAAGAGGACCGCAGACCTGGTTGTGATCGAAGGACCGCAGGCAGGTGGACATCTAGGATTCCATAAAGAGGAGCTTGAAAGCTATACTGAAAAATCTTACAGTGAAGAAATAAAGAAGATTATTGAAACAGTAAAATCTTATGAGGAGAAATACCAGGCAGAGATTCCTGTAGTTGTAGCCGGCGGAATCTATGATAAAGAAGATGTGCAGAAAGCAGCTGCTTTAGGAGCTGATGGCGTACAAGTAGCCACCCGTTTTATTACAACAGAAGAATGCGATGCGGATATCCGCTACAAAGAGGCACATCTGAAAGCGGAAAAAAAAGATATTGCTATTGTGAAAAGTCCGGTAGGAATGCCGGGACGTGCAATTCTGAATTCATTTATGAAACGAGTGATGAAAGGCGAACAGATACCGCACAGCCCCTGTCATGGTTGCCTTGTAAAATGCAGTCCAAAAGAAATTCCATACTGCATTACAGATGGATTGATCAATGCAGTAAAAGGAAATGTGGAAGAGGGGCTTTTATTCTGCGGAGCAAAAGCCTGGAAAGCAGATCATCTGGAAACAGTGCCGGAAGTGATCAGAGATTTATTTTAGAGAAGATCTGTTAAGAAAGTTTTGATGTTGAAAAAAACAGCCCGTGTATTCCCTGAAATTACCTGCAGGAGAATACATGGGCTGTTCTGTTACATAAAATTATTTATTCTCTTCCTGAACTTCAATTTTACGGATTGTTTTATTCTTGATTTCTTCTTTGATCGCTACAAGGAAATCACCGAGGTCTTTCATGCCTTCATCGCCAAGGAAACGGCTTCTTACAGAAACCTTACCTTCTTCTTCCTCTTTGGCACCTACGATGAGCATATATGGAACTCTTGCAAGACGTGCTTCACGGATCTTGTAACCCATTTTTTCGGAACGCTGATCAACGGAGCATCGAATTCCGTTTTCTTTTAACTGTGCTTCTACTTTAGCTGCATAGTCATGGAATTTCTCAGAGATCGGGATTACACGAACCTGTTCCGGACAAAGCCATGTAGGGAACATGCCTGCATATTTTTCAATGAGCCATGCCAGTGTTCTTTCATAACATCCGATAGATGTACGGTGGATAATGCATGGACGCTGTTTTTCACCGTTCTCATCGATATAGTACATATCAAACTGTTCAGCAAGAAGAGCATCCCACTGAATTGTGATCATTGTATCTTCTTTTCCGTATACGTTCTTGGCGTTGATATCAACCTTAGGTCCGTAGAAGGCAGCCTCACCAACATCTTCTGTAAATGGGATATTCAGTTCTTCAAGCATCTGGCGGATATGTTCCTCTGTTTCGTTCCATACATCCGGATCACCGATGTATTTTTCTTTGTTGTTCGGATCCCATTTGGAAAGATGATATGTTACATCTTCTTCGACCCCCAGAACCTGAAGACAATACTGGGCAAGTGCGATACAGTCTTTGAATTCTTTTACCATCTGATCTGGTCTTACAATCAGGTGACCTTCGGAAATTGTAAACTGACGTACACGTGTCAGACCGTGCATTTCACCTGAATCTTCGTTACGGAACAGCGTAGATGTTTCGCCCAGACGGATCGGCAGATCACGGTAGCTGTGCTGCTCGGCTTTGTATACATAGTACTGGAACGGGCATGTCATAGGACGAAGAGCATATACTTCTTTGTCTTTTTCTTCATCGCCGAGGACGAACATACCGTCTTTGTAGTGATCCCAGTGTCCGGAAATCTTGTAAAGGTCGCTCTTGGCCATTAACGGAGTTTTTGTTCTTACATAGCCACGTTTTGTTTCTTCGTCTTCAATCCAGCGCTGAAGTTCCTGCATGATGATCACACCGTTTGGCATAATAAGTGGGAGTCCCTGTCCGATTACGTCTACAGTTGTGAAGATTTTCATTTCACGACCAAGTTTGTTGTGGTCGCGTCTTTTAGCTTCTTCCATCTGGTCCAGATGTTCTTTCAGTTCTTCTTTGGAAGCATATGCTGTTCCGTAGATACGTGTCAGCATGGCATTCTTTTCACTGCCTCTCCAGTAAGCACTGGAAGAAGAAAGAAGTTTGAATGCCTTTACGCCCTTTACACTCATAAGGTGAGGTCCTGCACAGAGATCTGTCAAGTCTCCCTGAGAATAAAAAGAGATTTCTGCTCCCTCTGGAAGGTCTTCTACAAGTTCTACTTTGTAAGGCTCGTTTTTCTCTTTGAAGTATGCGATGGCGTCTTCTCTGGATTTAGTGAAGCGTTCGATCTTTGCTCCTTTTTTGATGATCTTTTTCATCTCTTTTTCGATTGCATCCAGATCTTCGCGGGAGAAAGGTGGGCAGTCGAAATCATAGTAGAATCCTGTATCAATAGAAGGTCCGATAGTAACTTTCGCATCCGGATATAAAGTCTGTACTGCCTGAGCAAGTACATGGGATGCTGTATGACGAAGAACGGCAAGTCCTTTTTCATCTTTGGCTGTCAGAATATTTAATTCACAGTCGCTGTCGAGAACTGTTCTTAAGTCAACTACTTTTCCGTTTACCTCTCCTGCACATGCTGCACGGGCAAGTCCTTCACTGATATCGTAAGCAATGTCGATGACTGATTTTGCTTCAGCGTATTCTTTTTTTGAGCCGTCTTTTAATGTTACAATCATGATTATTATCTCCTTTATTTATAGTTTCAGATTGCAGCACTGCGGTGCTGCAATCTGTGTATGCCGCAGAAATATCTGCAGACTGTTTTCGTACTGTGATCAGGGAGAAAAGAAAGAATAAAAAAATCCCCTACAGTACATCGGATACTGTAGGGGACGAGATATTATACTCGCGGTTCCACCCCGGTTGTCTTGATAAATTGAATTTCAAATAAATCATCTTTATCAAAACCACTTCATTCGACGATAACGGAGTCACCGGACCGTATTAAGGTCACTCGGAGGTGGTCTTCGGCTGATTCGCGATGAAATACTTCCACCTAAATGTATTTCTCTCTGTAACGTTCCTCAGCGTACTCTTCTCTTCAACGTGTTGTTCTTCTTATCTTTTCTGCCGCTTATTATAAACGTGCAGAATGAGTTTGTCAATATATTTTCTGATATCAGATTGTGGGAACGGAGCAAACAGCAACTTGATTTTTGAGAAAGCATCACGTATTATTACCATAAGACTATGAATAATGCGGAAGGAACTTTTTATGGAGAGAATAAAATTAAAAGATACAGATCTGGAACTTTCCAGACTTGGACTGGGATGTGTAAATGCAGGAATAAAATGGGATGGACGGGAAGCTTTCAATCTGTTTGATGCTTTTGCGGATATGGGGGGAAATGTATATGATACAGCAAGAGTCTATTCCGACTGGATTCCACCGGAAAGAGGACGTAGTGAGCGTGTACTGGGACAGTGGCTGGCCCAAAGCGGCAAACGCCATGACATTATTCTTGTAAGCAAGGGCGGACATCCGGATATGACAGAACCGAATCCGGACATGCATAAATCCAGAATCAGTGAAAAATGTCTGAGATATGATCTGGAAGAGTCTCTTCGTGTATTGGGAACAGATTATATAGATATATATTTCTATCACAGGGATAATGAAGAGGTACCGGTCAGTGAACTGATCGATATTATGGAAGATTTTAGAAAACAGGGAAAAATCCGTTATTATGCCTGCTCCAACTGGACCACAGCCAGAATAAGAGAGGCAGATGCATACGCTGCGTCCAAAGGATATCGTGGATTTGTGGCAAATGAAGCGTTATATAATATTGGGGAACCATGGATGAAACCTATGGCGGATGATACTCTGGTGGTAATGGATGAGGGAATGCAGAAGTATCATGAAGAAAATGCACAGAATCTCGCAATGCCCTATTCTGCAGCCTGCAATGGATTTTTTCATAAACTTTTTGCAAAGGGCCAGAATGCTGTTTCCCAATCAGAATATTATACAGAAGGCAACCTGAAAAATGCAGAATGTCTTCATGAACTGATGGAAAAATACGGAGTGTCTGTGACACAGGCAGTTCTTGGATATCTCACCTGTCAGAAATTTACCTGCCTGCCATTGTATGGCCCGAGAAATATAGCAGATTTGAAAGATGCAATGGAGACATTCAGGATCCCGTTCAGACGAGAGGATTATCTACGGAAATGACAAATACGAAAGGAATCAGATATGAAAATTACTGCATATGAGGTAAGAGAAGACGAAGCAGAGATTATGAAAAGTCTGGCTGAAAAGCTGGGAATAGATGAACTGATTACAACTGCGGAGCCATTAAATCTCACAACTGTAAATTTGGCAGAGGGAGCAGCAGGGGTTACAACTCTGGGCCAGAGTATTATTGATGAGAAAATCTGTCAGGCTCTGAAAAAAGCCGGCGTAAAAGGGTATTCTACAAGAACGGTAGGCTATAATCATATAAATCTTAATGCGGCAGCAAAAGCAGGAATACGTGTAAGCAATGCAGCTTATTCTCCCCATGGTGTGGCGGAATATACGGTAATGTTGATTTTGATGACTCTTAGAAATTATAAACCGGCTTTATACAGAATCAATGTTAATGATTATTCTCTGAATGGACTGATCGGAAAAGAACTTCATGATATGACAGTAGGAATCATAGGAACCGGCAAAATCGGGGCAGCAGTAATTAGGAATCTGTCGGGATTTGGCTGTAAGATACTGGCTCATTCCAGTCATGAAGATGAGGATGTGAAAAAGTATGCAGATTATGTGGACATGGACAGGATTTATACGGAATGTGATATTATTTCTTTCCATACACCGTTAAATGATGCTACATACCATATGGTGAATAGAAGAACTATTGCTAAGATGAAAAAAGGCGTGATCCTGATTAACTGTGCACGTGGTGAGCTGATGAATATTGGGGATATCACAACTGGGATTGAGGAGGAGCAGATAGGTGCCCTGGCACTGGATGTATTTGAGAATGAAAATGGAATTTATCATCATGACAGAAAGACGGATATAATCAAAAATAAAGATATGGCTTATCTTCGTCAATTCCCAAATGTGATCATGACTCAGCATATGGCTTTTTATACGGAACAGGCTGTGATAAGTATGGTGCACTGCGGACTGGAAAGCCTGGTTGCCTTTGCAGAGAACAGAGAATACAAATGTGAGCTGCAAAGAGAAAACATAATAGAAGAAAGGATTTCATAGAATGAAAAAGAGTTTCAGAAATTTATTGATCGGATTACTTGTGATCGGAGCAGTGGCAGGAATGACAGTACTGTTACAATAAAAAATACAACACCATTTCAACTTGAAAACATTAAGATTCGGTATAATGGCAAAAAGAAAGATACAGCAGGTGTCGTAAATCCCGGAGAAAACATAACTGTGGAAATACCTCAGGATGCGAAACCTGTTACAGCAGTGAATATTACAGGAAATACCAAAGGCGGCATGAAGTTTCATGGAACTTTCAGTGGGCTCATCAATAATGATACCTGCTTTATGATATATCTGGATGAAGATATGACGCTTGGAATAAATTCAAATATTGTAAATGAATAAAAATATGACAAAAAAGTTCCGGGAAACCTGTCTGACAGATTTTCCGGAACTTTTTGCAGAATCAGATAGTGATCACATATGCCCTGTTTCCTCTGTAATAGGGACGTCCGTCTACTCCGCTTAAGCTATAATCCATGCGGTAGTAACGTTGGATATGTCCGGTGCTTTTTGCCCAGTTTGGATCGCAGACTTTACCTTTTATTTCAGCCCAGCCGTGACCGCCGGAGGAGATAACCTTCGGGTTAAAAGTGCCGATGGCATTGGCAAGGTAAGCAAAAGCAGAAGCAAAGGCGAAACAGTCACCTGCACCACGATAGAACATATCTTCTGCGTAACTTACATCCCAGTTAGAGTAATAATAACGAAAGTCGTAGTCGTTACCTCCGCTGCCATAATTATAATTTACTGCACGCAGGTAACACTTCCAGAGTTTCTCGGGCTTTGACATTGTTTTTTTGGTAACCTGCTGCATGACCTGATTGGCAATGACCATGATCTTCAGTTTGCGCAGTTCCTGACTGTTATATTTTGCTTTTCCGCTTTTATCAAGATAGATACCGTTTACTCGTTGTTTGGTTACCATATATGCATAGGTACCGTTGCGGATCTGGAAGAAATAATAATTACCTTTGATTTTCTGCCAGCCATTCTGCTGGATTCCTTTATTATTGAAATAGTATTTTTTTCCGCGGATAGTGACCAGACCTTTTACGGTTTTGCCTTTTTGGTCATAGTAGTAAATATTCCCGCTTGCTTTTTTGTCAAATTTGTTTCGCAATTTTGATGCAGCCTGTACATTGGATGGAAGTAAAAAAATGCAGCAGACAATCATAAGGAACAGAATCATAAATAAATTTTTTCTCTTTCTCATAGCAACCTCCCTGATATATTATTGATAATAAAATTATATATAATTCGGGAAAGTTATGCAACAATAATCAGAGACAATGGAAAAAACTTTGTTGACAAATTCTGACTGTAATAATAAATTATTTGTATCAAAAAGGTTGCGCTTTGCGTCAATGTACAGTGCATTATTACGGTAATGCTTGAAGAATTATTGGGTGAGAATCCCAAACAGGGTGAATCCCCAGCAGTATCTGAGTCTGCATTTCACTGTACTCTTATAATCGATATACCAGGGGGATATCAGACTCATGAGAGACAAGTGACTTTTGCACATAGAAGATGTTCCCTTGGAATGATCGGATACCTGGCAGGAATCCTTTTTCAGAAAGGAATTCTGAAGGCCAGAAAACTGGATCTGTGTATTTATGGATTTTTAAGTGTATTTCTGATCTTTGGCGGGATTATGAATCCGGCATCTGTTCTGATCGCTTTTTATATATCAGGTGCACCGGTAGATTTGGTACAAGCTACATC
>CAKRVX010000031.1 GCA_934409175.1 uncultured Blautia sp. | reverse complement strand
GATGTCGGAGCAGTTTTCTGTAAAAAACGTTTCGGGAAGATTACGCTGTGGTGAAAAACTTTTGTTATGTATCTGCAAAAAGAGGGAGGTACTTAGATGAAAAGTAACTTAAAGAAATGGTCATTTGGTCTTTCTATGATCATGATGATGCTTCTTGCCAGTCCATTGACCGTATTTGCGGCAGAAGAAGAGGCGGCAGCATCTGCGAAGTTTTACGGAACTTTTTGGGCACTGGTTCCGCCGATTGTGGCAATTGCTCTGGCTCTGATTACCAAGGAAGTTTACAGTTCACTGTTTATAGGAATTTTGGTAGGCGCTCTGTTTTATTCAAATTTCAGTTTCGAGGGAACAGTACTTCACATTTTTGAGGGCGGACTGATTTCTGTACTTACAAGTTCTTATAATATGGGTATTCTGATCTTTCTGGTGATTCTGGGAACCATGGTATGTCTGATGAACAGGGCCGGGGGATCGGCTGCTTTCGGACGTTGGGCCAGCACAAAAATCAAAACAAGAGCAGGGGCAGAACTGGCTACAGTTATTCTGGGTGTGCTGATCTTTATTGATGATTATTTTAACTGCCTGACAGTAGGAAGCGTTATGCGTCCTGTAACAGATAAGCATAATGTATCCCGTGCGAAGCTGGCATATCTGATCGATGCAACAGCAGCACCGGTGTGTATTATTGCGCCGATTTCTTCATGGGCGGCAGCTGTAAGTGGATTTGTGAAGGGAGAAGACGGAATTTCTCTTTTTGTACATGCTATTCCTTATAATTTTTACGCGCTGCTTACAATTTTCATGATGGTCGCCATGATTTTTATGAAAGTGGAATTTGGAACCATGGGTGTTCATGAAACAAATGCACTAAAGGGAGATATTTATACAACCCCGGGAAGACCATATGCTAATGCAGAAGATGATGCAAAAACAAATCCCCGTGGAAAAGTGATAGATCTTCTGATTCCTATCGTCAGTCTTGTGATCTGCTGTGTTATCGGTATGATCTATACAGGTGGATTTTTCAGTGGTACTGATTTTGTTACAGCATTTTCACAGAGCGACGCTTCTATAGGTCTGGTTCTGGGAAGTTTCTTTGCACTGGTGATCACCATTGTGCTTTATCTGGTACGTCGTGTATTAAATTTCCGTGATTGTATGGCATGTCTGCCGGATGGATTTAAGGCAATGGTTCCGGCAATCCTGATTCTGAGCTTTGCATGGACTTTAAAGGCTATGACAGACAGCCTGGGAGCTTCTGATTTCGTATACGGTGTTGTAAAATCTTCCGCAGGTGGTCTGATGAATCTGCTTCCGGCAATCATCTTTGTCATTGGAGCAGTGATCGCTTTTGCAACAGGTACTTCATGGGGAACTTTCGGCATCCTGATTCCTATTGTTGTAGATGTTTTTTCAGGAACGAACCATGAACTGATGATCATCTCTATCTCTGCATGTATGGCAGGTGCTGTATGTGGTGACCATTGTTCGCCGATCTCTGATACAACGATCATGGCATCAGCAGGAGCACAGTGCGATCACGTAAATCATGTGACTACACAGCTTCCATATGCGATGCTGGCAGCAGTTGTTTCATTTATTACATATATTGTGGCTGGTTTTGTACAGACGCCTTGGATTTCACTTCCGGTTGGAATTGTGCTTATGACGCTGACTCTGCTGGTTATCCGCTTTAAATTTGATTCATTGAAGATGTGATGGCAGGGACAAAAGGCAAAAATACCTTTTGATACTAACATCAGAATATGAAAAATCCAGGAGAATAAGGGTGAGCATAGTGATAACAAGCTGTGTTCACCCTTAAAATCATGTTGTGCTCATCCGGAAAACCGTGTTGGTGAAAATGTCGAAATAGTAGATAAGTTTTACGCATTTAAGCATATTTCCAAAAAAAACTTTACTTTTTCAGGGCCATGTGATAGAATTTATGATAACTAATGATGAACATCTATGTTATGACAAATTCAGATGATCTGATTATGTTACTTGCGCCTGTAGCTCAGTGGATAGAGCAGTGGTTTCCGGTACCATGTGCGGGGGTTCGATTCCCTTCAGGCGTGCTGCCTGGGACGTATGTACAGTTCCGGTGCGTTGTATCATAAGGAGGACAAGAACTTGGATGATTTTAGAGAATGGTTGTCAGATAACCTCCGGTATTTTATGCTGGGTGGTGGAATTCTGATAATCGTGGTGGTTTTGTTCTTTGGCATTCGTGCCTGCACAGGAAGTAATAAGGGGAATTCCAGTGACGGACAGACAACCACATCCGATGACCAGGGAAATGTTCCTTCTTCTCCGAAAAATGAAGGGGAGTCTGACGAGAAGAAAGAAGACGCCAATTCCATGGAAACAGCTGATGCAGATATTACTGCATTAATTAAGAGCTACTATGAAGCTCTGGGGGAAAAAGATATTGCAACGCTGAAGACTCTGGAAGATGATTTTACACCATCTGATGAGTCAAAAGTCGAAAATTTAAACGATTATATCGAAGGGTATGAAGTGGGTGATGTTTACACCAAGAAGGGTATGACAGATGACTCTTATGTGGTATACGCCTGTTTCTATTATATCTGTCAGGGTATTGATACCAAGGCTCCGGCGCTGACGCAGTTTTATGTTTATAAAGACAGTGACGGAAACTGGATCATTGATAACGATGCTTCACAGGATTCTGAGATTTCTGCGTATATGGAGTCACAGATTTCGGACAGTGATGTATCAGCGCTTGTATCGAAGGTGCAGGCGGAACTGGATCAGGCACAGCAAAATGATCCTTCTCTGAAAGAGTTTTTGAACGGACTTGGAGAAGAATCGAAGACCAGTGTATCGACAGATGCACAGGACGGTACGATGCTGACTGCCTCAGATGACTGCAATGTTCGTGCAGAAGCGAACACGGATGCTGAGATTCTTGGCGTAATTTCAGCGGGAGATCAGGTGGAGAAAAAAGGCACAGATGGTGAATGGGTGCAGATTGAATATGATGGTCAGACCGGATATATCCGGGGAGATCTCCTGGAGTAAAACTGAACAGTATTAAAAAAATAAAAGTCACGCAGTTGCGTGGCTTTTATTTTTTGTGTCGCAGATCAGTTATTGTGAAAATCGCCATATGTAATACCTGTCTGCAATTCTTTTCCATGCGCAGAAGCAAGTTCGTGAACTGTCACCAGTTTATACCCTTCTTCAATCAGCTGAGGAATAAGGATTTCGGCTGCATCTACAGAGGTACTGTAAATATCATGCATAAGGATAATTGAACCGTCCTGAACATTATTCATAACTTCTTCTACAGTAGATTCCACATCCTGGGTCTTCCAGTCCAGAGTATCGATAGACCACAGGATCATAGGCGTACCTATGGTTTCTTTTACTGTATCATTTACTGAGCCATAAGGTGGTCGTACAACAGAAGCTCCCTGCCCTGTCAGATCTACAAGCTGCTGGTCAACTCTGGAAATTTCAGAACTGATATCCTCGGAAGATAAGGTAGTAAGGTCTGTGTGGTCATAAGTATGGTTCCCAAGTTCGCAGCCCAGTTTCTTCATACGTTTTACTTCATCCGGGAAACTTGCGATTTCGGTTCCGACCATAAAGAAAGTGGCTTTTGCATTGTTTTTTTCCAGACAATCAAGAAGTCTGTCTGTAAAAGAACTTGGACCATCATCGAAGGTAAGAGCGATATATTTGGAACTGTCAGAACTCTTCTGAACGATGGAAGAAGCTCTCTTTTTTGAAGCTTTCTTTTTTGAGGATTTTTCTGAAGCCTTTTTCTTTGAAGCTTTTTTTCCGTTATAACCTTTCAGAGAACCATCTTCGTTGAGATGATAAGTTTTTTTACCAATCTTAATGTCGCCGGTCTGCATAATACCGTCCAGATTCATGTAATAACGCTTCCCATCTACATCCACCCATCCGGTCTGCATAATGCCGGCATCATCGAAATAATAACGTTTGCCGTCTGTATCTGTAAGCCATCCTGTGTAGTATTTATCATCTACCAGAAAGGTCCAGTTACTTCCGCTTGCAACCCATTTGCCTTTGGAAGCTTCTGCAGAAGTTGCAGAGGATTTCTTTGATTTGCTTTTGGAAGGTTTCTTTGTTGCTTTCGGTGCAGGCGTGGGTGTGGCGACTGGTGTATCAGCCGGTGAAACTGTCTCCCCATCATTGCAGGTACTGTTCTGTGAAGGCAGGGCAGAAGAACGTGTGAAAATTACGCCCATGCAGAGACACAGAAGAACAGCGGCTGCAATCAGCCAACGGTTTGCCCGTGGTAAATGGCCTGACATAAAATGCCTCCTTTGATTTCGTTTTTCTACAACATGATACAATAAATGAAAAAAAAATACAAGGAGATTCACAGTTGATAAGAACTGGAAAAAATTATATAATATAATGATGAACGAAAAAATCAGAATTAATAAATACTTAAGTGATGCAGGCGTATGCTCCCGTCGGGAGGCAGACAGGCTGATCGATGAGGGAAGAATTACCGTGAATGGAGAGAATGCGGTAAGCGGTCAGAAAATATCCCCTGATGCAGAGGTCTGTCTGGATCATGTACCTGTAAGAAAAAATGAGAGAAAAGTACTGCTTCTTTTTAATAAACCACGGGGAATTGTCTGCAGTACAAAGCAGCAGAGAGAGGAAATAACCGTGACTGATTTCCTGGATTATCCTCTGCGTGTTTATCCGGTAGGAAGGCTGGATAAAGAGTCCCAGGGACTTCTTCTGATGACGAATGAGGGAGACCTGGTAAATAAGATCATGCGTGCAGGAAACCGACATGAGAAAGAGTATTTTGTGACAGTGAATAAACCTGTAGATGAGAGATTTGTCCGACAGATGAGCAAAGGCATCCCCATACTGGGGACGGTGACCAGACCATGCACCGTAATACGGACTGGAAATAATACGTTCCGGATCATACTGACACAGGGATTAAACCGTCAGATCAGACGTATGTGCCAGTATCTGGGATATGAGGTTGTTAAACTAAAAAGAATCCGGATCATGAATCTGACCCTGGATGGGATAAAAGAAGGAGAATACCGGGAGGTCACACCGGAAGAATGGGAGAAACTGCAGGCTATGCTTGCCTTTTCTACAAGTGAGACAGTAATAAAAACAGGAGGACGTCATGGAAACAGCGGCAATCAGGCGAATGAAAGAGCTGGCGCAGAAGCTGGACGAAGCAGCAAAGGCTTATTATCAGGAAGACAAAGAGATCATAAGCAACAGGGAATACGATCAGATGTACGACGAGCTTCAGGCTCTGGAAAAGGAGACAGGAACCGTTCTGGCAAACAGTCCCACCGTCAGCGTAGGGTATGAGGCTGTAGATCAGTTACCGAAGGAAGAACATGAAACTCCTATGTTATCACTGGATAAAACGAAAGACAGAGAAGTGCTTCGGGAATTTATCGGGGAGCATCAGACACTTTTATCCTGGAAACTGGATGGACTTACAATAGTTCTTACTTATGAAAATGGAAAACTTGCGAAAGCAGTCACCAGAGGAAATGGTATAGTGGGAGAAGTTGTGACAAATAATGCCAGAGTGTTTAAAAATATTCCGCTGAAAATCCCGTATCAGGGAAGACTGGTTCTCAGAGGTGAGGCTATCATAACTTATTCTGATTTTCAGAGGATCAATGAATCTATAGAGGATGTGGACGCGAAGTACAAAAATCCCAGAAATCTATGCAGCGGTTCTGTGCGTCAGCTTAATAATGAGATCACAGCCAGAAGAAACGTGCGATTTTATGCATTTGCTCTGGTAAGTGCGGAGAATGTAGATTTTCGTAATTCCCGCGCCGTACAGTTTCAATGGCTGAAAGAACAGGGATTTGATGTGGTGGAATATCGTATGGTAACTGCCGGAACACTGGATGAGGCTATGGATTATTTTTCCACTGCTGTCAGTCAGAATGATTTTCCTTCTGATGGTCTGGTGGCACTTTATGATGATATTGCATATGGAGATTCGTTAGGACGGACAGCAAAATTTCCAAGAAATGCATTTGCTTTTAAATGGGCGGATGAGATCAGAGAAACTCATTTACAGAAAATTGAATGGAGCCCTTCCAGAACAGGGCTGATCAACCCGGTGGCAGTTTTTGATCCTGTAGAACTGGAGGGGACTACAGTCAGTCGTGCCAGCGTGCATAATATCAGTATTATGAAGGAACTGGAACTGGGAATCGGGGATACTATCACTGTATATAAGGCAAATATGATCATTCCGCAGATTGCGGAAAATCTTACCAGAAGCAGTGCGCTGAAATTCCCGGATATCTGTCCTGCCTGCGGACATAAGACAGAGATTCGGAAAATAAACGAGGTAGAAGCACTTTACTGTACAAATCCGGATTGTGCAGCAAAGAAAATTAAATCCTTTGCTCTTTTTGCCAGCAGGGATGCCATGAATATTGACGGATTGTCCGAAGCAACACTGGAGAAATTTATTGCAAGAGGTTTTATTCATGATTTCGGAGATATTTTCGAGATCGGAAAGCACAGAGATGAAATCGTGTCCATGGATGGCTTCGGAGAGAAATCTTTTGAAAATCTTATGACAAGTCTGGAGAAAGCGAAGGAGACTACGCTGGCGAAAGTAATATACAGCCTGGGAATACCCAATATCGGACTTGCAAATGCGAAAGTGATCTGCAGGCATTTCGACGATGATCTGGAAAAGATACGGCATGCTGATGAAGAGGAGATCAGTGCTATTGACACCATTGGTCCGGTGATTGCCAGAAGTCTGACAGAGTATTTTGCCAGTGAGGAGAATAACCGCAGGCTGAATCATCTTATGAGTTATCTGAATATTAAGAAAGAAGAGAAAAAGGAAGAACAGATTTTTCAGGGGATGAATTTCGTTATCACCGGAAGCGTGGAACATTTTGCAAACCGTGCCCAGGCAAAGGAGTTCATAGAATCTCTAGGAGGAAAGGTGACGGGATCTGTAACCGGAAAGACCAGTTATCTGATCAACAATGATACTGCTTCCAATTCTTCCAAAAATAAAAAAGCCAAGGAATTGGGAATTCCCATCCTTTCTGAAGAAGATTTCCTGAAACTTGCAGGAAAATAGTATACACATATAAATATAAAGGAGAGAATAAAATGCCGATTAAAATACAGGGTGATCTGCCCGTAAAAGAAATTCTTGAAAAAGAAAATATATTTGTGATGGATGAATCACGTGCATCCCATCAGGATATCCGTCCCATTCAGATTCTGATACTGAATCTGATGCCTTTGAAGGAAGAGACCGAGCTGCAGCTTCTGCGATCCCTTTCTAATACACCTCTGCAGGTGGATGTGACGTTTATGGCAGTACAGAGCCACGAATCAAAAAATACTTCCATGAGTCATCTGAATAAATTTTATCAGACCTTTCCTGAACTGAAAGATAATAAATATGATGGAATGATCATTACAGGAGCGCCTGTGGAACAGATGGAATTTGAAGAAGTGGATTACTGGGATGAACTTAAAGAAATCATGGACTGGACTACTGCTCATGTCACTTCTACGATTTTTCTGTGCTGGGCGGCTCAGGCAAGTCTCTATCATTTCTATGGCCTGAAAAAGAGAAAACTAGATAAAAAAATGTTTGGCCTTTTCTGGCATAAAGTCCTGAATCGGAAAATTCCGCTGGTAAGAGGTTTTGATGATATGTTCCTGGCACCGCACTCCAGACATACGGAGGTTCCTATCGAAGATATCCATAACTGTAAGGAATTGACAGTGCTGGCAGAATCTGAAGAAGCTGGCCTTTTCCTGGCTATGGCAGACGGCGGTCGAAGAATTTTTGTAATGGGACATCCGGAATACGACCGTGTAACTCTGGATGGAGAATATAAACGTGATGTGAGCAAGAATCTGCCTATCGAAATTCCTGAGAATTATTACAGAGATGACAACCCTGCCAATGGACCGCTTCTGATGTGGCGAGCCCATGCAAATAATCTGTATACAAACTGGTTAAATTATTACGTTTACCAGTCAACTCCGTTCGACCTGTATGGAACACCGGATTTCAGCGAGATTGCGGCTGATATGAAGGAAGTCTGAATGTCTGAAAATGATGTAAGACAATTGTTTTATAAATTTTATAAAAAGAAGGAGAATGAATATGAATTTAGTAATGAAAAAGATAACAGAATATCTGGAATCAAAGGATATTCGTTACATTCTGAGCGATGATGACAAAAGGCTGGAATTAAGGTTCTCGGCAAAGAATGCGGATGTTATTCCCGTACTTATGAACTGCCAGGAAGAAGAGGATTGTGAGTTTTTTGTATACAACTACTGTAAGTTTCCGGAAGAAAAAAGAGAAAAAATGTATGAATTGTGTTCAAAAATGAACAAAAAATTTCGATGGCTGCGATTTTTCGTTGACGAGAGTGACAACACGATTACAATAGCAACTGATTTACTGATTAACCCGGACAGCTGTGCAGATGACGTATATACGATTCTGGCAAAAATAGTAAGAATTGGAGATTTTGCTTATCCGGAATTTATGAAAACAATATGGACATAATGTGAAACAAATAAAGAACCTCCTGGAGTATTATTGAATCCGGGAGTTTTTTTGTCAGAAAAAATATATTTCTGGCGAATAACATCATAAGTTGTCGGACGAATTTCATTGACATAAAAAGCGTAAATTCATAGAATAATAACGAACCATGTCTTGTTTGACGAAATCAGGCGGGCAGCAGAGCGGACTGCGAATATCTGCCCGTTCATAAAACGAAAAGGAGAAAATTAATGGATGAAATTTTAGGAAAAACCATGGACATTGTAATGGTGGAAGAACAGATGGACACAAAACAGAATATTGAGGCAGGGGATGAATATATCCTGCAGGATAACAGAGATCTGGAAGAACTGGAACGCAGATATGAGAAACTGGATCTGCCGTATGCAGTACGCAGAGTGATCGATGATTACATAGCGTGCCTTTGCACAAGAGATGAAAGATATGCACAGCTGTGCTACCTGTCCGGTGCAAAAACAATGTATTCCAGGATGCAGAACTGTCAGTAAAAAAATAAATATTAGGCATATACAACTGATCTTTTTTTATGTATAATCAAGGCGACAAGATAAAAAGGAGGTATTAAAGAAAAGCTGAACAGTTTGTTCGGTGATCAAAGACATCATGGCAGTGTGAGACAGGAGGCATAATATGATTATCACAATTGCGAGACAATGTGGAAGCGGCGGACATGAGATAGGAAAAGAGCTGGCTTCTAGACTAGGTCTGGAACTTTTTGACAGAAAAAAACTGGAAAAAGAAGCAAAAAAGATTGGAAAATATGAGGAAAACAAAGACTTCTTCCGCGAAAAAGCGGTAAACAGTCTGTTATACAGCATTGCGGTGAGCTATGGAGAGAGCAATCCCATGAAGAAATCGTTTGAGCTCATTCATGAACTTACTCAGGGGAAACCGGCAGTGATCATCGGTCGTTGTTCCGGAGCAGTATATAAAGATAATCCTGATGCGACAACAATCTTTCTTCATGCAGACAGAGACTGCCGTATCAGACGTATCATGGAACGTGATCAGATATCTGAAAAAGAAGCGGCGCGAATGGTGAAAGAAGTAGATGAAAAGAGAGCATCTTTTCATAAATTCTGTACAGGTCAGGTATGGGAAGATGCGGGACAGTATCAGTTATCCATTGATACTGGAAAAATTGGTATTTCTGATGCAGTAGATCTTATCGAGGCATATATCCGGGCAAAGGAGAGAGAAAAATAAAGCCAGATGCACATACTGCCGGAAGGAACAAAAGATATTATGATGAATGTGGGCAATATGTTGAAAATTACAAATGCATGGAATGCATTTAAACGGAATCATCCGAAATTCCCGGCCTTTTGCAGAGCTGTTTCTAAAAGGGGAATAAGAGAAGGAAGCATTTTTGAGATTTCATATATAACTCCGGAAGGAGAAAAGCTGGAGACAAATCTTAAGGTGAAGGCGGATGATCTGGAACTTCTCAGTCAGTTTATGGATCTGTCACAGAAAAAATAAAACCATTGAAAATTTTATGTAAATCTGCTATAGTATATTCTGTTGGTTGAAGTTAACAATTCTCACAGAAAGAAAGAGGAAAAGAATTGCGTAAAAAATCACATATTTTATTAGCAAGGTATCTTGCAGATCAGATGTCGGACACTGCGAGTCTTCAGTCTCACAGAAAAGCGTTTTGTCTGGGCAGCATTCTTCCGGATATCAAGCCATCTTTTATCACCAGACGTCATGAATTCTTTGGAACCTTTGAAGATATCAAGGCGCAGATGAAAGAACTGGTAGACACCAGACCTGATGAGAGAAATCAGAGAGTGTACTGGCGTCGCTTTGGCGAAGTGATTCACTATATGGCGGATTATTTTACCTTTCCTCACAATAAAACATATACAGGCAGTCTTACACAACATAATCATTATGAGAAAGTATTAAAAAATGAACTGAAATCCTGCATACAGCGAGGAGAAGCACGCAGATATCTGGAACCGGCTATCCGGTTTACTACATTTTCCACACTGGTTGACTATATTGAGGCCAGCCATCAGCATTATCTGAATAAGCTGAGATGTGTTGAAGAAGATATCGCATATATTCTGAATATGTGTTTCCAGGTAATCCAGGGACTGGTACAGTTATGCATGGAACAAAAAGCTGCATTGACCGGTCAGCTGGTCTGAGACAGCAGAATTACTAATAAAATAAGAAGAAGGCTGCCGGAAGCAAGATACTTCCAGGCGGCCTTTTTCTTCCTATTAAAAATGTGAAGAAAAAATGAAATATGGTTAAATGAGGAAGTAATCCATTTAGAATTGTTGATTTCACAAAATGATTATGCTAGAATAAAAAAAGGTTGAAATTTTATGCATCATGTCTTACATACAGGGGAGAAAGACATGTCACTGAAAGAAGGGAGCATTTTTTATATATGAAGAATAAGTATCTTACCAAATTTTTATGTGTGACATTAATGTCTGGTATGGTATTGTCAGGACCTGCGTCTGTTCTTGCAGCTGCTGATGCGGAAGTTTCCGTACTCAGTTCGGATGAGTTTGGTTCTTCGGGAGACGAATTCACAGATGGAGGAGATCAGGAACCGGATACTCCAACACCGGAACCAGATACTCCGACTCCGACACCGGAACCAGATACCCCGAGCCCAACACCAGAACCGGATACTCCGACTCCGACACCGGAACCGAATACTCCGACCCCGACGCCGGAACCAGTAACTCCAACTCCGATACCAGCAACCCCCACTCCGACTCCTGGTGTGTTGATTCCACAGAGTGTTCAGGAAGTGATCGACAGGATTAATACACTTTACAGCCAGACGATCACTCTGGAAAAGAAATCTACTGTACAGAGTATTCGTGCAGCATATGAAGCACTGACAGATGAGGAGAAAACGCAGGTTTCCAACTACAGTCTTCTGACAGAGATGGAAGAGACAATTGCGAAACTGGAAGCTCAGAAGCAGCAGGAACCGGATAATAATAACAAGTTTCCTGATAATGCATCTGCAACAACAGCGCAGACGGGTACGCCGGTATATTATGCTTCTAATATCCATGCAGGAAAAGATTTCTATCTGGACAGTCTGAAAAAGAATTATAATCTTGAATTTTCAGATGATTTTGCGTCTGTAATGGATGAAATCGAGAAAGAATATAAAGAGAAAAACAAACTTACAGATGTAAGTGATACAGATAACAGCAAGACAACAACTTCTGCGGACAGCCTTCTGGTGAGAAACTGGCAGGATATTCTGGCAGTATATATTTACCAGCAGAATAAAGCAGGACAGACAGAGTACAAGCTGGATTCTTCCTGCAAGAAAGATCTGGCGAAGATTTTCGCGGAGATGAATCCTGTTGTCAGAGATAAACAGAACATTACACATGTTACCTATGGAAATCGTAAGATTAATTATTATATTAAGAAGAATAAGATTGCAAAGAAAGATCGTAAGGTACTGAAGAAATATGTTGAGACAGACTGCGAACTTCTCTGTGCAGTAGTAACTGCTTCCAAGGGATTTGTGCGTGAGAGCGTAGGTGATGATGTTTCCGAAGAGAGAGTAAATGTTATTTCCGCAGCATATTCTCTGGTTGGTAAAGTAGGATATTTCTGGGGCGGTAAATCTACAGCCCTCGGTGTGGATCCGAGCTGGGGAACAGCAGAAAAGGTTTCCGCAGAAGGAAGCAAAAGCACAGGTACTCTTCGCGCATATGGACTTGACTGCAGCGGATTTGTAACATGGGCAGTGATCAATGGTTATCAGGATCAGGGAATGGAGGATATCGTAGGAGACGGAACTTCAGACCAGTGGGAAAAGGCAAACGTGGTCAGCGAGGCAGATGCACAGCCTGGTGATCTGGTATTTCAGAAAGGTCCGGAGGCAGGCAGCGATAATCATGTAGGTATCCTCTGCGGAAAGACTGATGCAGGTGACTGGATCGCAGTACATTGTTCTTCAGGTAAGAATGGGGTTACTGTGGGAGAGGCATACAGTGCAAGCTTCAGATACATCCGTCAGCCATCTTTCTATCCGACAGAAGAACAGCAGCAGGAAATGCAGAACAGCAGTCAGGCAATTACTTCCGGCAATGATATTTTTACAAGTAATATTGCCGTAAGCAACACGCTTCAGAATGCGATAAAGAGTAATACATTGACAGATGGTTCTTCAGCTAACAGTCTGATTTCTTCCAAGAACAGTTCTGAAGATAAGAGTAGTAAGATCAGCTCTGATTCTTCAGGGAAAATTGATCTTTCCAAAGGCAATGTAACTGTATTTAAACCAGAATAAAAAGTATTTAAAGGGAGGTGAGAATTTCTTTTCACCTCCCTCTGTTTAATTATATGTAAAAGTAACAAGTAGGGTTTCTTTATATGGAAAGATAGAAGAAAATTCGACAATATCTTCTGTTACATTAAAACAGCGTCAGCTTTTTGATATGGATTAAATTGAAAATCAGAACAGATTCACGTAATGATGTGACTATTCTGATTTTTGTTATTACGAAGTTTTGAAAATGTTTGAAAGTTCTATGCTTTGTGTTTACAATACATGCGGGTTTGGGATATAATGTTACACAGCAGAGAAAACAAAAGTAGATGAAAAGGAGTTACCTGATGAAGAGAAGACGATTCCCTGTATTGAGGATCTTGGTTTTATTGCTGCTTGTCATATCAGGAAGCATTTATGTACAGAATCATCTGACGGGAAAGTTTGCTTCTGATGTACAGCGCACGACAACTGAGAATACTACAGATCAGGAATCTGTGATGCAAAAGTTTCAGGAAGCAGTTTCAGGTGAGCCGAAAGAAGTGAAGAATCTGCGAAAACAGCAGACTGCAGAGACGGATGAGGGACATCTGGAATACTATTTCAGCCTGCTGGATGACAACGAAAAAAAAGCATACAGAGAACTTCTGGAAGGAATACGTGGGTTTGAAGAAAAATTTTATCTTTCGGTTTCCGGTGATGAAGAAACAGACAGGATTTATCATGCGGTACTGAAAGATCATCCGGAAATATTCTGGGTACATAATCGGGAGAAAGTATATAAAACAACTTATGCAGGCAAAGATTACTGTCAGTTTTCTCCTGGATACACTTACTCGGAAGAGGAAAGGCAGCAGATTACCCGGGCAATGGAGGATGCGTACCAGGAGGTACTCAGCGAGATTCCAGAGGGTGCAGATGATTATCAGAAAGTAATGACTGTATATACGTATATTATTGATCATACGGATTATGTAGTATCACAGGATGATCAGAGCATAGCAGGAACATTCTGGAAAAAACAGGCAGTATGTGCAGGATATGCAGGAGCTGTACAATATCTTCTGGAAAGACTTGGCGTTTATTGTATTTATGTTGAAGGTGATGCAAAGAACAGCACACAGGGACACGCATGGAACCTTGTACGTCTCGATGGAGAGTACTATTATGTAGATGCAACAAACGGAGATCAGCCGGATTTTCTGGAGGGAGATGCTGTGGATCTTGTGGAGCATAAAACTACAATCTATGATTATTTGTGCCCTTTTCCGAAAGAATATGAGACAAATTATACTGCGTCAACAGAATTTCCGGTACCTTCATGTACAGCTACAGATAAGAATTTCTATGTAATGAATGGTGCATGCTTTGACAGTTATGACAGAAACCAGGTGATGGATCTGTGCAGGCTGAGAATAGATAATAACGCTGCAGTGGTAAGGTTCAAGTTCAGCAGCCAGGAGGCGTATGATGCAGCATATGAGGATCTGATTGAAAACAGTGGAATACAGGATGTGGCAAGATATTATATGAGTGTTCATGGAATGAATGAAATATCATATCATTATGGAGTTCTGGACAATATGTACACCATGTATTATATGTTCTGATTGTATTTTACAGTGAAAAGCATATAAGATTAATATAACAATGGGAAAGAGAGGCTTATTATGGGCAATATTACAGAAGTGCTGGGCAGTATGACAGATATTGCGGCTGGAGTTATAAACTCAGATATAGTCAGCCAGTTTATGAATGTGATCTTTGGTGTGATTCTGATCTTTGGAATCCTTAACTGTATTCTCGGGTACAGACTTCTGCGGTTCTGGATGATGCTGGGTGGATTTTTTGTAGGTGCATCTCTGGCTTTTATTTCTGCTCATTCTATGGGAATAGAGGAAAAATCTACATATTTGATCGCAGTTTTTGTAACAGGAATCATATTTGCAGTTATTGCATTTTTGGTTTATAAAGCAGGTGTATTTATTCTGGCCGCAGGTATCGGATGGACTTTAAGTATTTATTTTATTCATCCTACCAGTTCAGCAGTATTTTTTGCCTGCATATTGATTGGGATTGCCCTTGGTTCTCTGGCAGTGAAATATTGCCGTGAGGTTCTGATCGTGGCTACCAGTCTGTGCGGAGGTATAATGGCAGGTATTTCTCTCGCAAACATCGGTAATCTGGCAGATATTCCATATGGATTCGGCCTGAGTGCAGGATTTGCCCTTCTGGGAATGCTGATTCAGTTTGCCATTAACAAACCTCATACAGAGGAAGAGGGAGAAGAAGAGGAAGAAGAGAAGCGTATAGAAAGAAAAGCGGAGGACGAAAAAGAAGTATAAGCTTTTAAGAAGGAGGAAGCGGAGTACATATAAATTCCATGCTCCGTACGTAGTAAAACATGGCATACGCAGATGACAGAAAGTTTGTGGAAGATTATTATAAAATGCTTTCATTTCTTAATGAATCTACAAATGACCATTTCTTTGTGTGGGATATTAAAGAAAATGTGGTGCATTTTGCAAGAGAGATCAATGGGGATTATGAGAAAAGGCGGGATGATATTTATACATACCGTCTGGAAACTCTGGAAAAAATGATATATAGCAGAGATAAAGAACGATTGGTGAGAATTCTTGGAAATGTAGCGGAAGGTAATGAGGGTATGGTGGATGTGGATTTCCGCTATGTGGACCAGTTTGGAAAAAAGTGCTGGATCAATAGCAGGGGAAAGGCAATCCGCAATGACAGTCATCAGCCTTTTATGCTGATGGGGTGTCTGTCAAGAAGAGTGCTTGCAGAGAAAATTGATATGCTTACCGGCCTTCGTAATTATAATAAAATGCTGGATGATATGGGAAAGAATATTGCCAGAGGAAAACGAGGGCATCTGATAGTTCTGGGAATCGATGGGTTTCGTGACGTAAATCAGCGAATGGGACGTTCCTATGGAAACAATGTTCTGAAACAGATCGCCGAGATACTGGATGGCATAAAGAGCGATGATGAAACCATATACAGACTGGATGGAGATCATTTTGCTGTAGACCTGATGGGACGAAGCAAAAAGGAAACAGAAAAGTTTTTTGACCTGATTCAGGATAAAACAGATTTTTTGTGTACATTTTCTGCTGGTGCAGTGAGTTATCCTTTTGAAAAAGAGACAGATATCAATGTTCTGGTCAGCTATGCAGACAACGCCATGACCAGAGCGAAGGAAAATGGAAAAAACAGGATGGAATATTTTTCTTCCGAAGATTATAATAAAACTCTTTCGAGGATCGAACTTCGCCAGGAAATGAAAGAAAGTATCCGCAATGGATTCGAAGGATTTGAATTGTATTATCAGCCGCAGGTTACTTCTAATGAATATGAGCTTCACGGCGCAGAAGCACTTTTGCGTTATCATTCAAAGAAATTTGGATTTATGTCTCCTGTTGTATTTATTCCTGTCCTGGAGCAGAGCGGTCTGATCGTTCCTGTAGGAAAATGGATAATGAAGCAGGCCTTTGAGCAGTGTGCAAAATGGCGCAAAATCAAAAGTGATTTTAATATCAGCATAAATGTTTCTTATATCCAGCTTCAGGAACGGACTATAGTGGAAGATCTGATAGCGGCTGCAAAAGAAGCAGAACTTCCAGGTAATCTGATCACCATTGAAGTGACAGAAAGTATGCAGCTTCAGAATTATAATTATTTTAATGATATTTTCTACAGCTGGAGAAACAAAGGAATGCATATTTCCATAGATGATTTTGGCACAGGTTATTCATCTTTGAGCTATCTGAAAGGACTGGAAATCGATGAGGTAAAGATTGACCGCTGCTTTGTACGTCAGATTCAGAAAAGCGCGTATAATTACCGGTTGTTGAGTAATATGCTGGAACTGACCCACAGTGCCCAGATCCGTGTTTGCTGTGAAGGTGTGG
Source organism: uncultured Blautia sp. (assembly GCA_934409175.1). Classification (GTDB taxonomy): domain Bacteria; phylum Bacillota; class Clostridia; order Lachnospirales; family Lachnospiraceae; genus Blautia_A. The sequence continues at coordinate 2,319 of CAKRVX010000031.1, read as the reverse complement.
AAGATGAGGAAGAACTGCGGTGTCTGGACAGTCTGTTTCCGGAACTGATCCAGGGATTCCTTTTCGGCAGACCTATGCCGGCAGGAGAATTTGAAAGTACCTGTCTTCTGCCCAGCGAGGAATATGTACATCTCATCGAGCGTCTTAGTCGGAGCCATGAAAAGGACGCCGGGAAAAATGATAAATTTTCTCCTGGACTGACTGCAGAACAGTTTGAATATCGCAAACTTCTGGATCATCTGGAAGAAATTATTTATCTTGTGGATCTGGACAGTCTGGAAGTTTATTTTATGAACTCAGCGGCTAAGAAGTTTACGGGGGTTTATAATTATTTCGGAGCGAAATGTTATCAGGTTTTTACTGGAAGGACGAAAGAATGCAGCCATTGTTCCATGAGAACATCCGGCAAAGAAGAATATTCCACAGGAAGAATGTTTTATGAATTTTTCGGTGAGTATATGGGTGTCAGAGAAAAAATCATAAAATGTGATGACAGGGATATGAAGCTGGTGGTTGCCTGGCCGCTGGACGAAGACAGCCGGCAGCTGACAGAAAGACTCAGCGGAGAGATAGATACACTGGAACAGACGATAGACATGTATGAAATGGCTGTGCAGAAACAGTCGGAGCAGGATCTGATAAAGGAAATCCTGAATTTTGTGGGAAAATTTTATCAGGCAAACAGGGTATGTCTGTTTCTTCATGATGAACAGCTTGATATCTGGCAGGATGTTATGGCTTATCATGATAAGGGAATCATGGATAAGAAACGATATCTGGAACTTACTTCTTCTGAACAGATGAAACCATGGGTGGAGCTGTTGTGCAGAAAAAAAACAGTCTGTATCAACAGTATGGAAGAATACAAAGAGAAAGAAGAAATGCTCTGGAATGGGTTGCAGATGCAGGACATTTCTACCTGTATGCTGTGTGGAATCTGGAAAGAGGATGAACTTATCGGAATCGTCAGTGTGGATGATGCTGATCATGGATTTAGTGATATGTCTCTGTTAAAGAGAGCCTCTCACCTGATACAGGAGGTTTTGGGATGCAGGCGAACGAAAAAAGATATGCAGACACTTCTTCATAAATTTGTGGAGAGAAAGCTGGATCATGATATTTTGTCTGTATCGGGAATTGGATTGTGGCAGATCAAGATTAATAAAGATACCGGAAAGGCAGTACTGCTTGCGGATGATAATATGCGCAGGCTGATAGAGGCAGACGATTCCATGACACCGTCGCAGTGCTATCAACAGTGGTACAACCGGATTGCTGAAGATTACGTCCACTATGTAAATAATGCAGTTGAAACCATGATTGCTACAGGAGATACGATTGAAGTGGAATATTCGTGGAGGCATTCTGCGCGTGGATGGGTTTATGTTCGCTGTGTGGGAACCAAGACAACGGAATCCGGTACGATCATTACGCTGGAAGGTTATCACAGGTTGCTGGATGATATGCAGAGATTTCATTCTGCACTGTCAGAAGAATCCGGAAGAAAAAGCTGAGACATAACAGAAAGGACAGACGAAAACAATGGCAAAAGAAGCAAAAACAAACGCAATGAGAATGCTGGACAGACAGAAAGTAAAATATGAGGCATTTTCCTACGAATGTGACGAATTTATAGACGGCTTACATAGTGCAGACAAGATTGGAGCACCTTATGATCAGTCATTTAAGACTCTGGTTATGGAAGGAAAAAGTGGAGGCTTCTTTGTATTTGTAGTTCCCATAGAAAAGGAAGTAGACAGAAAAGCAGCAGCAAAAGCTGTGGGAGAAAAAACTGTAGATATGATTCATGTGAAAGATATTACAAAGATTACAGGATATGTCCGTGGCGGCTGCAGTCCTCTTGGAATGAAAAAACCTTATCCGGTAGTGTTTGACGCTTCAGCAGGGAATTTTGAAGAAATCTATGTCAGCGGAGGCCGTATTGGTCTCACATTGAAAGTATCTCTTGCAGATCTTCTGAAAGTGACAGGAGGAAAGCTTGCAGAGATTACTGCGGATTAGGATTAAAGAGAATTACATTATAAAGAAAGATAATTTATATAAGAAAACCCGCCTGAGAAAAACAGGCGGGAATTTTTTAACCATTCTTTAGTTGTCGGAAGCATCTTCTTCATTGATTTCGAATACGTGACGTTTTTTAGCCATCTCATCACTTGCCAGATATTCATCATAAGTGGTGATCTTGTCGATCATGGTTCCGTTTGGAAGGATTTCCATGATACGGTTGGCTGTTGTCTGTACGAACTGATGATCATGAGAGGTAAAAAGAATAACTCCCGGGAATTTGATCAGTCCGTT
>CAKRVX010000030.1 GCA_934409175.1 uncultured Blautia sp. | reverse complement strand
AAATTTAACCGTGCAACATTCATTCCTGCCTGACACATTTCTTCCAGTATCTGTTCATTTTCACATGCTGGACCAATGGTACAAATAAGTTTAGTTTTTCTCATGCTTTTTAACCTCGCTTTCATTGGAATGATCGTTTTTGCCGGCAGAATTTCCCCGGTTCATCCACCATGCCCATGCGCAGGCACCGAAAGCTAATATACATAAAATTCCTACAAAAATATCAAGACCCATTTTTTCTCCATTTCCTCAGGTTACCTGATATAAATCAAGCAGAGCCTGAAATATACATTTTTTTGCATCAAAAATAGCCCATTATTATAATGGGATGAATAGGAAATCAAGATTAGAGTCTTTTTTTGCCATCTGATTTGTGGAGATATTTGACGATACTTTTATCCAGTAATTCAGGGCAAAACAGAATTATTGAATAAACGGAATAGAATCCTCGTGAAAGACTAAGGAAAATATTGGGATTCAGATCATAATCAGGTTTACAGATATAGTTTTCTGCATTTGTACTACGTGAAAAGAAATGTTCAATAAGACTGTACACACGGCCTCGTAGCATTTCCTGGGTACAGGTAGGATTATTTGCGGATACCTTAATCTGATTAGAATGGAAATGGATGGAATCTGTTTGGATGGAAGAACACAAAGAGGAATCTGTCTGATATGAATCAAAACACATTCCTAATATACAAACTATGATAAATATGAGGATACAATTTCTCCTGGATTTGTGTAAGTTAATCATAGAATTACTCCTCCAATATTATTAAAAAGAATAGCACAAGTATTATTGAATGGCAATAGAAGAACGAGAAAACTTGGGAAATGCATCGTCTGGGTAAAGCATTTTGAAATCATGAGATTCTCAGAGATATTGATTTTTCGGTCAGACCGGGAGATGTGACACTTGACTCTACAACGGTTGTAAGGTTTACTATAATTTGGACGACAAATGAGAGGAGTTTATTATATCATGGAAAGAAATCTTACATCAGGCAGTGTCTGGAAGAATATTCTGTATTTTTCACTGCCTTATCTTTTATCCTATTTTCTGCAGACACTTTATGGTATGGCCGATCTGTTTATCATCGGGCAGTTTGAGGGCGTAGCAGGTACGACTGCAGTGTCCATTGGCAGTCAGGTCATGCATATGCTGACTGTTATGATCGTAGGACTTGCTATGGGATCAACGGTAAGTATCGCAAAGGCGATCGGAGCGAATGATAAGAAAGAAGCTTCCAGATCAATTGGAAATACAGTTACGTTATTTATGTTGGTGGCAGTAGGGTTAATGGCGCTTCTGCTCTGTCTGGTACATCCGATCGTATCAGTGATGTCTACTCCGTCAGAAGCAGTATCGGGAACCGTTACATATCTTACGATTTGCTTTATCGGAATTCCGTTTATTACTGCATATAATATTATCAGTTCTATATTCAGGGGACTGGGAGATTCCAAAAGCCCCATGTATTTCATTGCAGTGGCTTGCGTGACGAATATTGTGCTGGATTATGTGTTTATTGGTGCTTTACATTTAGGACCGGCAGGTGCTGCTCTGGGAACTACTTTATCTCAGGCAGTCAGCGTAGTGATCGCTCTTGTGGTAATTTTGAAAAAGAATACAGGAATTTCTGTTTCAAAGAAAGATTTTAAACCGCAGCATCGCGCTATGGGGCAGATCCTGAGGATTGGGATTCCGGTAGCCATGCAGGATGGACTGATCCAGATCGCATTTATTATTATTACGATCATCGCAAATCGTCGCGGTTTAAGTGATGCGGCAGCAGTGGGAATCGTTGAGAAGATCATCAGCTTCCTTTTCCTGGTTCCGTCTTCCATGCTCTCTACAGTATCCGCTCTTGGAGCACAGAATATCGGTGCGGGCAAACCGGAGAGGGCGGCGCAGACTCTGAAATATGCGACAATGATCGCAGTTGGATTCGGCTTGACTGTATCTATTGTGATCCAGTTTATTGCGGAACCTGTTGTGGGATTATTTACTACAGATGCGGCAGATCAGAACTGTCATTTCTGCATAATATTACAGCGATTGCGTTGGTACGTGTCCCGGGAGTTTATCTTACTTCGAAAGTGTTCCCACAGACACTGCTTCCAATGGGACTGGCTACAGCCGCGGGCTCGCTGCTATCTGTGATCATCTGTGTGGTTGCCTATGTATTGTTGAATGCCCATAAAAAGAAAAACAGCAATATGCAGCAGATAAAAACTTCTTGACAATCTGGGGTTCATCCATTAAGATAATTTTGGATTGAAAATAAAACTAACCGGAAATCCAACGAAAATAAAGGTTGATTTCCGGTTTTTCTTGTATCAGCGGATATTTTCCAACAAAAGAATTTTAGCAAAAGGAGGCAGTGGAATTGACCAGAGAAGAAGAAAAGATCATTCGTATTATTGATTCACACAGAGATGAGATCATTGCCTTTGCACGTGATATTGCCGGACATCCGGAGTCAGGATTTGAAGAAGAGAGAACCGCAGCGAAAACTGCGGCTGTTTTGCGTAACCTGGGACTGGAAGTACATACAGATCTTGCACGTACAGGAGTGCGCGCAGACTGGATGGAACAGGATGGACCAAATATCACTGTAATTGGAGAAATGGATGCTATCGGATGCAGAACTCATCCAATGGCTGATCCTCATAATGGAACAGCACATGCATGCGGACACCACGCACAGCTTGCGGCCATGATTGGCGCAGCATTGGCATTAGCCGATGAAGAAGTGAGAACTTCTCTGTCTGGGTCCGTATCTTTTTTTGCCGTTCCGGCAGAGGAATATATAGATGCAGATAAAAGAAAACGTCTGAAACAACAGGGTATTGGATTCCCGGGATCAGGGAAAAGTGAGCTGATCCGTATGGGTGCTTTTGATCATACAGATATTATGGTGACAACGCATGTGCATATGGTTCCTGTGAAAGAGGATTTGTATCTGGGAAATCCTGCATGCAACGGATATACAGCAGAACGTGTTACAGTGAGAGGAAAAGCAGCTCATGCAGCTATTGATCCGTGGGATGGTGTCAATGCGTTGAGTATTACCTCAAGTGCCATACAGATGATGGGACTGATGCGAGAAACATTCCGTGAGGAAGATCATGTACGGCTTCACAATGTGATCCGAAAGGCAGGAGATGTGATCAACAGTGTTCCGGACGAGGCAGTAGTAGAGACAAAGGTTAGGGCAGGGTCTTTGGAATGTATTGAACATACCATGGAAATGATGAACAGAGCTTATGAGGGTGCCGCCTATGCTTTTGGAGGAAAAGTAGAGAGAGAGCCTTTGCAGGGGTATATGCCCATTCGATGGAGAAAAGCGGACAGAGCATTGGTTGAATCGGCAAAACAGTTGAAGGCTTCTTTCCGTGAAGTATCAGAAGGTGATTTTAATAATGCATGTACAGATGTAGGAGATCTGACTCATCTTTTTCCTGTAGTGAACTTTACGTTCAATGGTTTTCAGGGAAAACTTCATGGAGCAGATTTCAGGATTACAGATGAAGAAAAGGCATATATCCTGCCGGCCAAGATGATTGCACTTACAATATATAAACTGCTGAAAGATGATGCGGTTCAGGCGAGGGAGATTATGGAAGAATTTCGCCCTGTCTTTAATCGGAAAAGTTATTGCGAATATATTGAAAACAGCATGAAGCCAGGAATTTCTCAGATGGCAGATTCTCAGAAACAGGAGGCATAAAATATGGCAGAAATTTCACTGGAGCTGAAAAATATCAGGAAAAGCTTCACGCCAGAGGAAACTGTGTTGGATGACATCAGCCTGACGATCAGAAAAGGAGAGTTTATTACATTTTTGGGATCTTCAGGATGCGGTAAAACAACTACACTGCGTATTATTGCAGGACTGGAACAACCGGATGAAGGAAGTGTATGGCTGGATGGTCAGGATGTTACCGGGCTGGAGCCCGACCGCAGAGATGTAAATACAGTATTTCAGAACTATGCACTTTTTCCTCACATGAATGTGGAACAGAATATCGGTTATGGGCTGAAACTGAAAAAGGTTCCCAGAACAGAAATCAGGAAAAAGGTAAATGAAATGCTGGAACTTGTTCAACTGGAAGGTTATGGGAAAAGAAAACCTTCTGAGCTGTCCGGCGGACAGAAACAGCGAGTGGCTATTGCCAGGGCACTGGTGAACAATCCAAAGGTTCTGCTTCTGGATGAACCGTTGGGAGCGTTGGATCTGCAGCTTCGCAGAGCCATGCAGATCGAATTAAAGCATTTACAGAAGAAGTTAGGGATTACTTTTATCTATATTACTCATGATCAGGAAGAAGCAATTAATATGTCTGACAGAATTGCGGTTATGAATCATGGGAAGATTGAGCAGATCGGTACGCCGGATGAAATTTATAATCATCCACAAACCAGTTATGTAGCTGGTTTTGTAGGAAATGCAAATATTCTGAAGGGAACTGTTGAGGCAGTGGATGAAAATCTCGTAACAGTATATCTTGGAAGTGAACAAATTTCCGTGCAGACGCCGCAAAAACGGCCGGAAATCGGGGAGATTGTGACCATCGCAGTCCGAAGTGAGAATATTATCCTGGATGAGGGAAAAGGTAATGGATTAAAGGCTACGGTCCTGGAGAAAAATTTTGCCGGAGGACAGCTCAGGGTTACATTGGAGCTGGAGGATGGAACCCGTCTTGTAGCGAGCAGATATGGAATTGATATGGCAGTAAAGGAAGGTCAGCAGGCTGGATGGGGATTTTTACCTTCTGCTGCTGTGCTGGTTGACAGGAGGGTATGACATGAAGAAGCAAAAGAGCAGCTCTGCTTGGATGGCCGTACCCTTGTATATTTTTACCATTATATTTGTAATCTGTCCTCTGATTTATATGGTGGCGTTAAGTTTCGCCACTCCGAACAGAGGATACGGAGTAACCTGGAAATTTACACTGGATAATTATAAAAATATTCTGGAGCCTGTATATCTGAATACTTTTGTGGAATCCCTGAAGCTGGCGCTGACCAGTACGGTTATAATTGCTCTGATTGGTTATCCTTTTGGATATTTTATGGCAAAATTACCGGAACACAGAAAAAAGAAGGCACAGCTTCTGCTGACCATACCGTTCTGGGTAAATTCCCTGATCCGTCTATATGGTTGGATCATTATTCTGCAGAAAAAAGGCTTACTGAATTTTATTCTTATGAAATTGGGAATTATAGAAAAACCGCTGTCTATTTTATACAGTTATCCTGCTATTGTTGTTGGAATGATCTATGTGCTGCTCCCCTTTATGATTATGTCTGTGTATTCCAGTGCGGAAAAACTGGACTGGTCCTATGTAGAGGCTGCCCGTGATCTGGGTGCTTCGAAGCTGCAGGCGTTTCTTACAATCAGTCTGAAACTTACGCTGCCCGGATTGCTGTCAGGAGTGATCCTCACTTTTGTACCATCTATGGGACTGTTTTTTATAGCAGATATTCTGGGGGGAAATAAGGTAGTTCTTGTAGGAAGTCTGATACAGGATCAGATGACAAGGGGCAGTAACTGGCCTTTTGCAGCAGCACTGGCAGTAGTGATGATGGTATTGACTACCATCATGATCATGATTTACAGAAAAGTAACCAATGCAAAGGAATTGGAGGGAATTGGATGAAAAAGAATACGAAGTTTGAGCATATTTATATGGGACTCATCTTTTTTCTGATGTACCTTCCTATTGCAGTTGTAATTGTATTTTCATTTAATGAATCTAAGCTTCCGGTGAAATTTACGGGATTTTCCATGAAATGGTACCAGGAACTGATCCATGACAGCGCGATGCTGGAAGCACTGGTAAACAGTCTGGTGCTTGGGGTGTTAAGCTGTCTGGTAAGTGCAGTGATCGGAACCCTGGGAGCAGTGGGACTTTCCAGAATCCACTGGAAATCCAAAGGGGTTCTGGAATATATTTCCATTCTTCCCCTTATGATTCCGGAGATTATTCTGGGTATGGTTCTGATGGCATTTTTTTATATGCTGAATCTTCCCTTTGGTATGCTGACGCTTCTGATCGGTCATACAGTTTTCTGTGTGCCGTATATTCTTATGGAGGTGAAAGCTAGGTTGGTGGGAATGGATCCTTCTCTGGAAGAGGCGGCCAGAGATCTGGGGGCAGGACCTTTACGCGCATTTTGGGATATAACGTTGCCGTTGATCATGCCTGCGGTGATTTCCGGATCTCTTCTGGCATTTGCCATGTCCATGGATGATGTGGTAATCAGTATTTTTGTAAACGGACCGCGTTTGTCCACATTGCCGATTAAAGTGTATACACAGCTGAAAACAGGAGTAACGCCGGAGATTAATGCATTATGTACGATACTGCTGGCTGTAACACTGTTCATTTTTCTGATTTATTCTCTGCTTATGAGAAAGAGACATAAATAAATACTATTATGAGGAAGGAAGAGACGATGAACAAACTGATTGAGTTAAAAAATCTGACCAAGAATTTTGATGACCAGCAGGTTCTGCGAGGTATTAACCTGGACATTTATGAGAAGGAATTCCTGACACTTCTTGGTCCAAGCGGCTGTGGAAAAACTACCACTCTGCGGATCATTGCCGGGTTTGAGGAGCCAAGTGACGGTGAAGTGCTGTTTAATGGGATTGAGATTTCTAAACTCCCCCCTTATAAAAGGGAAGTTAATACTGTATTTCAGAAGTATGCACTTTTTCCTCATCTGAATGTGGCAGAAAACATTGGGTTTGGTCTGAATCTGAAAAAAGTAGATAAGACAGTGATTGCTCAGAAAGTGGAACGTATGCTGAAGATGGTAGGACTGGAAGGATTTGAGAAAAGAGATGTTACATTGCTTTCTGGTGGTCAACAGCAGCGAGTGGCAATTGCCAGAGCGCTGGTAAATGAGCCTAAGGTTCTGCTTCTGGATGAACCTCTGGGTGCACTGGATGCCAAAATCCGTAAGCAAATGCAGGTAGAGCTGAAGAAGATTCAGCAGGAAGTTGGAATTACTTTCATTTATGTCACACACGATCAGGAAGAGGCTCTGTCCATGTCAGATACAGTAGTTGTTATGAACAATGGTGAGATTCAGCAGATAGGTTCTCCTACGGATATTTATAATGAGCCGGAAAATCGTTTCGTAGCAAGTTTTATCGGAGAATCCAACATCATCGAGGGAATTATGATACGGGATTATCTGGTGAAGTTTGATGGATTTGAATTTGAATGTGTGGATAAAGGATTTGAGGATAATGAAGAAATAGAAGTGGTATTAAGACCTGAGGATCTGGATATTGTAGATCCGGATCAGGCGAAGATCCGGGGAATCGTACGTAACATTACTTTCAAGGGTGTGCATTATGAGATTCTGATCGAGACAAAGCTTCGTACTTATATGGTTCACACCACAGATTATGCGGAAGTCGGAAGGGAAGTGGGACTGAAATTCGGGCCTGAAGACATCCATGTTATGTACAGAATGGGAAGCTACTGATGAAACAGTATAAAAATATGATAAAACCATACCTGGTATGGGCATTTGTGATCATTGTCATCCCGCTGATACTGATCGCTCTTTACGCTTTTACTGAGGATGGAAATGAGGTTCTGACCTTTTCCTTTACCTTTGAAAACTTTAAGAAATTCCTGGAAGCCACTTATATGAGTGTGATCTTCAAATCATTTAAGCTGGGTATTCTTACTACCGTGATCTGTCTGGGACTGGGATATCCGCTGGCATATATTATTTCCAAATGTCCGGAGAAATCCCAGAGTTTTCTGATCCTGCTGGTAACCATCCCGGAATGGATCAATATGCTTCTTCGTACCTATGCATGGATGAATCTGTTGTCCGATAATGGAATCATCAATCACCTTCTGGGATTCCTGGGAATTTCTCCTGTTACTATGATGTATACGGATTTTTCCGTAGTGGTTGGTCTGGTCTGTAACTTCATGCCGTTTATGATCATTCCGATCCATACCTCATTGAGCAAAATGGACAAGTCGTTTATTGAGGCTGCTTATGATCTGGGGGCAAACCGGTTCCAGACCTTTACGAAGGTAATCTGGAAGCTGTCCATTCCAGGAGTACTCAACGGAATTATGATGGTGTTTCTGCTGTCAATTTCCACCTTTGTTATTCCAAAGCTTCTTGGGGGAGGACAGTACATGCTTATTGGTAACCTGATTGAATCACAGTTTATTTCTGTAGGTGACTGGAACTTTGGAAGTGCTATTTCTCTGATCCTGGCTGTGATCATTCTGATTTTTATGAGCCTGATGAAGAAAATGGATAAGGATGAATAAGAAAGGAGGACAGTATGAAGCGCAAAAATAATTTTTTCTCAATGTTATATGTAATACTGTGTCTGGCTTTCTTTTATCTTCCCATCCTGGTGACGATGATCTTTTCTTTTAATTCATCAAAGTCACTGACCAGATTTACAGGATTTTCTCTTCGATGGTATCAGGAACTGCTGAATAATGGAGAAGTAATCCAGGCAGTTTATGTATCTGTGACCATTGCGATTATAGCAACTGTGGTTTCTACAATTCTGGGAACAATTACGGCTATTGGCCTTTCCAAGTCAGGCAAAGTTGTAAAAGAGCTGTTGCTGAATATCAATAATGTACCCATCCTGAATCCGGAGATCGTAACAGCGATCGGACTGATGCTTTTATTCTCTTCTCTGGGATTTAGAAAAGGCTATCTGACCATGCTGCTGGCACACATTGCTTTTTGTACTCCTTATGTGATTACAAGTGTGTATCCTAAGGTGAGAGCGCTGGATCCGAACATGGCAAATGCAGCTATGGACCTGGGAGCAACGCCGTTTCAGGCTCTGACGAAAGTTATCGTGCCGATGATCAAAGAGGGAATTTTTGCAGGAGCTTTGCTTGCATTTACCATGTCCTTCGATGATTTCGTAATTTCCTACTTCGTATCAGGAAATGGTGTGAAAAATATTTCTATTGTGGTATACAATATGACCAAGCGTATTAATCCTACCATCAATGCACTTTCCACAATTGTGATCGTGGTGATCGTGGTGATTCTGCTTTTGGCAAATCTTCTTCCTGTGATCAAAAAGAAAGCAGGAAAAAGAAATCCTAAGCTTTCCCGAGCCATTTCCGTAGTGCTTGTTATTGCATTGGCTGTGGGGTTAGTGAAATGGGGATATGTGGCAAAATCCAATCATGTACTGAAGGTATATAATGCAGGTGAATATATGGATATGTCTCTGCTTGAGGATTTTGAAAAAGAATATAACTGCACAGTGGTATATGAAACCTTTGAATCTAATGAGATGATGTATACCAAACTTTCCAGTGGTGAAACCTATGATGTTTTGATTCCGTCAGATTATATGATACAGAGACTGATCAAAGAAGAATATTTACAGCCTCTTGACTGGGATCTGATTCCTAATAAAACAAATCTCCTGGAGGATGTAAAGAATAAAAGCTATGATCCAAATAACCGCTATTCCTGTCCGTATTTCTGGGGAACAGTAGGAATCCTTTACGATAAGACGGTGGTGGATCAGGAAGATTTAAAGGATGGGTGGAATCTGCTTCGCAATCAGAAATACAAAGGAAATATTTACATGTATGATTCTGAGCGTGATTCCTTTATGATAGCATTGAAGGCACTTGGATATTCTATGAACACTACGGACATGGATCAGATTCAGGAAGCATACCAGTGGCTTATCGATCAGAGAGATACCATGGACCCGATCTATGCAGGGGATGATGTTATCGATAATATGATTTCTGGTAATAAAGCGCTGGCTGTAGTTTATTCCGGTGATGCATCATATATTATCAGTGAAAATCCGAATCTGGAATATTTTACTCCGAATCAGGGTACCAACCTGTGGTATGATGCTATGGTCATCACCAGGGACTGCAGTGAAACAGAACTTGCACATGACTTTATCAATTTTATGATAAGTGACGATTCTGCTCTTTCCAATACAGAAGAAGTAGGGTATACTTCTACAGTGAAGAGTGCTTTTGAAACCATGAAGAATGGTGATTATGCAGGAATTAATTCTTATATTCCTGACATATCCAATCCGAAAAATGAAATTTTTGCTTATCAGAAACCGAAGATCAAACAGAAATTTGCAGAACTCTGGACAAAGGTAAAAGCCAAATAACAGCTTTGTGTGGCATAAGAAAGGAGATTATTATGAAAAAAAGAATGCTGGCAGTGATTTTGTGTACGTTGCTGGCAGGAACAGCATTTACAGGATTTAAAAGTGCGGGAGATGATAAAGAGCTTGTTCTTTTTACCTGGGATGGAATGTTTCCTCAGGAAGTATTGGATGATTTTACAAAAGAAACAGGGGTAAAGGTTACATACTCTAATTTTGATACAGATGAAACAATGCTGGAAAAACTTTCCATGGCAAAAGGCGGCGACTATGATATTGTTGTTGCAGATGATTATATTCTGGAAACTGCGATTCAGGAAGGGCTTGCGGAGAAACTGGATAAAGAGTCTCTGGAAAATATCGGAAATATAAACCCGTTATATCAGGGACAGTTTTATGATCCAAAAGATGAGTATACAGTACCTTATGGAGCAGGAATTCCGCTCATCGTATATGACCCGGAACAGGTTGACATTGATATTAAAGGGTATAAAGATTTATGGGATCCTTCTCTGGAGGACAGTGTTGCTCTTACTGCAAATTATCGTGTCATTAATGGTATCACTCAGCTTTCAATGGGGGAAAGTATGAATGAAGATGATGTGGATACCATTAAAAAGACAGGTGAGAAACTTCTGGAGCTGGCTCCGAACGTACGTCTGATTCAGGATGATAATACTCAGAATGCTCTTCTCAACGGTGAGGCAAGTGTGGCATTCCTTTATACTTCTCAGGTAACAGCAGCGCTTGCTGAGAATCCTGATCTGAAAGTAGTATATCCGGAAGAAGGCCTTGGCTTCGGTATTCTGGGAATGTTTATTCCCAGCGAGGCACCGGATAAGGATGCGGCATATTCCTTTATGGATTATATCATGCAGCCTGAGGTTGCAGCCAAATGCACAGATTATATTGGATATTACAGCACAAACAAGGCGGCAGATGATCTGGTAAATCCAGATCTGGTAGTGCCGGACAGTGTGAAAAAGGGCGAAATCATTCAAAATGTAAGTCAGGAGGCAGATGCTCAGTACCAGAAAAACTGGACTGAATTTAAAGCTGCCTGTGACTAAAAGGAGTATAAATGGATATTTACAAGGGAACCGGTGCATTTTCCGGAATTGCAATCGGTAAAATACTTTATTACCATAAAAGTGAATATCAGATACGGCAATATGAGATTACAGATATCAAAGGCGAACTTAATATTTTTCGTCAGGCTCGTGCGAGAGTTATGGATCAGCTTACAGAACTTTATGAGAAAAACTGCACGATTCAGGAATCTCAGGCAGAATTGTTTCTGAAACAAAAAAATCTCCTGGAAGGCAAAAGCTTTCAGCAGGCTATTGAGAGTATCATCCAGAATGAAAAAGTAAATTCTGCCTATGCAGTAATGACAACCAGAGATGAAATTGTGTCTACTTTTCGGAATCTGGAGGAGCCAGCCATCAAAGAAAGACTGGAAAATATACGGGAAATTTCCGACAGGCTGATTGGTGAACTGGGGGGAATCTCCCCCAGAATCAATCTGGGGAATGAGCCGGTGATCGTTGTCACAGAGAGCATCACTCCTACAGAATTGATGGAGATGGATAAGGAAAAACTGATGGCTATTGTTACACATCATGGATCTGACATTTCTCATGCTGCTATTCTTGTGAAAACCATGAACATCCCGGCACTGATAGAAATTGATACAGATACGGAATGGGATGGACAGCTGGCCATTGTAGATGGATATACGGGCACTTTGTATATCAATCCGGATGAAGAAGTGAAAAAAGAATATGAGATTCGCAGGCAGGCAGATATGGAAGAAAGAGAAGAACTTCTGAAATTGAGAGAACAGCCTGATATTACCATGGATGGTAAAAAGATTGAAATTTATGCCAACATAGGAAACATGGATGATCTTAACAGCGTTCTTTACTATGGTGCGGCCGGAATCGGTCTTCTCCGCAGTGAGTTTCAGTATCTTGGACGGGAAAACTATCCTCGGGAAAATGAATTGTTTCTGGCATATAAGAAGATTGCGGAAACGATGGGAGACAGAATTGCAGTGATTCGTACAGCAGATTTGGGCGCGGATAAACAGGCGGCTTATCTGAATATACCTGATGAGACAAATCCAATCATGGGAAATCGTGGAATTCGGCTGTGCCTGGATCGTAAAAAAATGTTCAAAGCTCAGCTGCGTGCAATCTTCAGAGCCAGTGCTTATGGAAATCTGGCAATGATGTATCCGATGATAAGTTCCGAAGAAGAAATGGATGAAATCGAAGCGATTATCAGGGAAGTGAAAACGGGTCTGGATGAAAAGGGTATTCCATATAAGAATATACAGACAGGAATTATGATTGAGACTCCGGCAGCAGTTATGATCAGTCGGGAACTTGCAAAAAGAGTAGATTTTCTGAGTCTTGGAACCAATGACCTCAGCCAGTATACACTGGCTATGGACAGACAAAATCCACTTCTTCGAAACAAATATAATGATCATCATCCTGCAGTACTACGTATGATTAAAATGGTTGTTGACGCAGGACATGCGGAGAATAAGCGTGTATGTATCTGTGGAGAACTTGCGGCAGATACTGCGCTGACTGAACAGTTTTTGAGAATGGGAGTGGACTGTCTGTCAATCGTCCCGGCCTGTATCCTTCCGGTAAGAAGGGCGTTGCGTCAGACGGATCTTTCCGGAGATCAGTAAAATAAAAGATCAGGAGTATCTTATGAAAAGTAAAGTGGTTCTGCTGCCTTGCAGTGAATACAATGAGGAAAAAATCTATACTCTGCTCAAAGAGGGACTGGATTTTCTTGGGGGAGTGGAGCATTTGATTCCAAAAGAAAAAAAGATTCTTTTAAAGCCCAATCTTTTGAAAAAAGCAGAGGTAGAAAAGGCGGTAATCACTCATCCGACGATCGTAGGAGTTTTTGCCAGGATACTCAAAGAAGCTGGTTATGAGAATATTGTTCTGGCGGATTCCTGCGGCCACGGAACTACAAAAGCTGTGATCAGAGGGACCGGTATGGAGACATATCTGGAGAAATATCACATTTCTGCCATTGATTATTCAGAAGGTGTAAAGGTAGAATATCCACAGGGAATCCAGGCAAAGGAATTTATCCTCCCGAAGGAACTGGTGGAGCAGGACTGCGTGGTCTCCTTAAGTAAGATGAAGACTCATGCACTGGAACGCATTACAGGAGCTGTGAAGAACAGTTATGGTTTTGTCTATGGATTTCATAAAGCAAAAGGGCATACCCAGTATCCAAGTGCAGACAGTTTTGCCAGAATGTTAATTGACCTGAATAAATGTGTAGCACCGAAGCTCTATGTGATGGATGGAATTGTGGCTATGGAGGGAAACGGACCAGGTTCTGGAGATCCTACAGCCATGAATGTAATTCTTATGTCTGCAGATCCGGTTGCTTTGGACAGCGTATTTGCGCGTCTGATTTATCTGAAACCGGAGCTTGTACCAACTAATTATCATGGAGAAAAGATGGGGCTTGGAACATGGAAGGAAGAAAAGATTTCTCTGGTGACACCGGAAGGGGAGATTTCCATGGATGAGGCTGTCAGACGGTATGGAAATCCGGATTTTAATGTGGATCGCACAGAAGTACGTAAAAATATCTGGACCAGAATGGCAGGAGCACTGAAAATTTTTCAGAAAAAGCCTTATATTGATCTGGAGAAATGTGTACGATGTGGAATCTGTGTACAGAGTTGTCCGGTGCCGGGAAAGGCATTAAATTTCAGAAATGGTAGGGAAAAGCCCCCGGTATATGATTACAGGAAATGTATCCGTTGCTTCTGCTGTCAGGAGATGTGTCCGAAAAAGGCTATCAAAGTGAAATAACAGAATAAAATTAAAAAAATAAAAGCACAGAGAGAAGGAAAATTAAGAAGATCCTTTTCTCTGTGCTTTTTGTTTCACATATAAAATATGTCAGCATCCCTCTGAAAAGGGAACGCCCAGTAAAGAATATGAGAGGAATATCATCTGCCGAGGATATGGTTTACTTCGCAGATAAACTCCGGAGTTGTGCCACAACATCCGCCGACAATAGAGGCTCCATTATCAATCAGTACTTTCATATGTTCTGCGAATATCTTTGCATTCATGCTGTATACAGCGTTACCCTGATCATCAATCACCGGCATTCCGGCATTTGGTTTTGCGATGACAGGAATGGATACATTCTCTCTTATATTGCGGACAACGGATACCAGCTGGTCAGGACCTACAGAACAGTTGATTCCAACTGCAACGGCGCCTGCACCCTCAAGGGCAACAGCAGCTTCCACAGCATTTCCTCCGCTGAAAATGCTTCCGTCAGCTTCTACGGTCATTGTACACATTACAGGAAGAGAACTTACAGATGCGGCGGCATCCAGTGCAGCCAGTGTTTCCTCGATATTGATCATAGTTTCCGCAGCGATCAGATCAACACCTGCATCTTCAAGAACTTTGATCTGCTCACAGTATGCTTCGTATGCCATTTCATAAGTGAGATCACCTGCCGGTTCCATCATCTTTCCGGTTGTGGTAATATCACCTGCTACATAAACTTTATGTCCTACAGCTTCCCGGGAAATATTTACAAGCGTATGGTTCATTTCTGAGAGTTTATCCTGCAGTCCGTGAAGGCTGAGACTGTATCGGTTGCCTCCGAAAGTAGGCGCATACACGATCTGGCTTCCTGCAGCCACATAAGCTTTCTGAAGATTCTGCAGAATCTCTTTGTGGTCCATGATCCATGCTTCTGTACAGATTCCCCTCGGCATGCCGGATGCCATAAGATTGGAGCCGGTAGCGCCGTCAAGCAATACAACATTCTGTGTCAGTTTCTGAAATTCTTCTTTTGTCATGGGAATTTCCTCCTGTTTCGTATAGTTGTTGCTGTATCAGAGGTTATTTTGGTGAAACAGCAACACTGCTGCCGGTTGACAGCAGGCATTTGTCTCTTTTGTCTGCAAATGCTATCAGACATTATAACACAATTGCGGGAATAAATGGAAAAAATTAATAAATTTTTATTTCATAGGAGGCATCAAAGATTTCATCCACATTTAATACGTTAATATTTGGCTTTTGGGAAAGATCATCTGTGAACCCACTGTCATCACACCTGCCCATCCACGGCTCCAGACATACGAAAGAAGAACCCGGTACAGACCAGATGCCGAAATTCGGAAAATGATGGCAGGTAAGCTCAAGGTATGGAGTTCCATCTGGAAAAGCAATTCCTGCTTTTTCAATCTGATGGTCAAAGATTAATGCATCGTGATCAAACATATGGGCATCAATTTTGTAAGTCCCGTTTGTAAGTTCAAGAGTCTGCGTCTGGTCAGGAAGTGCAGTTCCTGAAGACGGATCCAGAAGAATATAAGTGAGAGATTTCTGTCCGTCAAATGTCAGCAGATAATCTTCTTTGCTGTCAGTGGTGCCGACAGCAGGAACATTGAAAGCCGGATGTCCGCCAATTGTGAAATACATGGGCTCATTGCTGTGGTTAACAATTTCCCAGCATACACTGACCTGATTTTTTTCCAGGACATGTTTGATCTTAAGTTCGAAATCATAAGGATAATTTTCTTTTGTTGTATCAGAAGATTTAAGTCTATGTGTGATAGAATCTGCAGTCATATCCACACAGATAAATTCACTGTCTCTGGCAAAACCATGTTGTTTGGATGGATATTCTTTTCCGCCTATACGGTAATGATCCTCAAAATGGCGTCCTACATTGGGAAAAAGAACAGGAGCATGGCGTTTCCAGTAAGCAGGATCTGCCTGCCAGATTATTTCTCTGTTATGTACTTTATCAAAAATGCTGCAAAGTTCGGCACCATGATCATCTACGGATACTTTCAGATAGTCGTTTTCAATTGTGTGAAGCATAGGTGAATCCTCCTTGATAAGATAATGAATAATATTGAAAGGGCTCAAATGCTTTTGTTCCCCCACAATATAAATTAAGTATACCACATTGATCGGACGAGTACAAACAAAGGTTGAGACACTTTACAAATATAATGATTTGTAAAAGGAAAATCACAATTTCTTACGAAAATCATCACAATTTGAACACAATTCAGAACTATTGTATAGACATCAACGAAAAACAGAAAGGACTTGATTAATAATGAAACGTAAATATTTAGCAGTAGCATTAGGTTTAGCGTTGACACTTACTTCTTTAAATGTAAATGTTGCTTTTGCAGCAGATGATTCAACAACAGAAACAACAGAGACAGCAGATGCTTCCATAGATAATTCTTCATCTGATGATGCAGCTGCATCTGATACTGATACAGCGGAAGAACAAACTGTATATGGCGAAGTTTCCAAAGTTGCTGATGACAGCGTTACCATCAAAGTTGGTACACTGAAAGATGCAGATGCCAAGGATGGAGAAGATGAAACTTCAGATACAAAAGATGATGCCAAAGATACAACATCTGAAGATAAAGATTCCGCAGATACCAAAGACGATGCTTCTTCAGATGAAAAGGATTCAGACAGTGAAACAACGGACAGCACAGACAGCAAGGATGATGCAGCAGATGCTTCCAAAGAAGATTCCATGCTGGATCTGACAGGCGATGAGCAGACTGTCAAGGTTACAGATTCTACTACAGTAGAAAAGGAAAAAGCACCGGAAGCTAAGGATGAAGAAAAATCCGACAGTGCCAAAGATGAGGAAAAAGAGGATGATTCCAAAGACGCAAAAGATGCAGACAGCGAATCATCAGACGGCGCGGATTCTGATAAAACAGAAGAAACTGCTGACAAAGATGATAATACTTCAACAGACACTGACAGCAGCAGTGAAACAGACAGTACATCAGCAGATGAAAAAGATGCCAAGGCAGAAACTGAGACCATCAAACTTACAGACCTTAAAGAAGGTGATACAGTAAAGATTGTTCTGGATGCTGATGGAAATGCCAAATCTATTACAGTTCTTGTAAAAGCTGACAAGACAGAAGAAAAAGATAAGAAAGATGATGCCGCAGCAGATGAAACCAAAGCAGATGACAGTACATCTGATACAGCGTCAGATTCTGCAACAGATTCTGATACAACGGATTCAGCTGAATAATATGATCAGATAGTTATATTCTGAACAAAATAAATACGAACAGACGCAGGATGGCAGAACATATTTCCGGCGTCTGTTTTTTTGCTTTATACGATATAACGTAAGAGACATAATGCATAAAAATATACAAAAAATCAGTAATATAGACGAAATAATGTAAACAAATTATAAATTCAAAACAAATAATTATGTGTAAAAACACCAATTATACATTGACCTAAATGAAAATATTTGTTACAATTCACTTTAACGAATCCTATATAAAGTGAAAACAAGGAGGTCATTGCTATGGCAAAAAAAAGAAATATCATTGTTGGACAATCAGGAGGCCCTACAGCTGTAATTAATTCCAGCCTTGCCGGTGTTTATAAGAATGCTATTGAGCGTGGATTTGATAAAGTGTATGGAATGCTCCATGGAATTCAGGGGCTTCTGGATGAACAGTATATTGATCTGTCAACACAGATACACTCGGAACTGGATATTGAACTGCTTAAGAGAACACCATCAGCATTTTTAGGTTCCTGCCGTTACAAACTTCCTGAAATTCATGAGGATAAAGCAATTTATGAGAAAATTTTTGAAATTTTGAATAAGCTGGATATTTATGCATTTATCTATATCGGTGGAAATGATTCCATGGATACCATCAAGAAATTGTCTGATTATGCAATCCTTACAGGACAGACACAGAAATTTCTCGGTGTTCCGAAAACCATCGACAATGATCTGGCGCTGACAGATCATACTCCAGGATTTGGAAGTGCAGCAAAATATATCGGTGCTTCTACGAAAGAAGTAATCCGTGATGCACATGGTCTTACTTATAAGAAAAACATGATTACGATCATGGAGATTATGGGACGCAATGCGGGATGGCTTACAGGAGCTACGGCGCTGGCGAAATCTGAAGACTGTGAAGGTCCGGATCTGATCTATCTCCCGGAGGTTCCTTTTGATATTGAAAGATTCCTTGTAAAAGTAAAAGAACTTCTGAAGAAGAAATCCTCCATAGTGATTGCCGTTTCTGAAGGAATCAAACTTGAAGATGGAAGATATGTATGTGAACTTGGAAATGTAGGAGATTATGTGGATGCATTTGGACATAAACAGCTTCAGGGAACAGCTACATACCTGGCGAATTTCCTGGCAGCAGAATGCGGCTGCAAAACAAGAGCGGTAGAGCTTTCTACTTTACAGAGAAGTGCTTCACATATGGCATCCAGAGTAGATATTGATGAAGCGTTTATGGTTGGCGGTGCTGCTGTAAAGGCAGCGGACGAAGGCGATACAGGGAAGATGGTAGTTATTGACCGCGTTTCTGATGATCCGTATATGGCAGCTACAGGTATTTATGACGTACACAGAATTGCAAATGAAGAAAAACTTGTGCCAAGAGAATGGATGAATAAAGATGCTTCTAATGTTACAAAAGATTTTATTGATTATATTAAACCGTTAATTCAGGGGGATTATCAGCCGATCATGGTCAATGGTATGCCGAGACATCTGGTGCTGAATGTGAAAAAGGGAAGAAAAAAATAGCAAATGGTAAAAAGACAGCAAAGCAGACAATATTCTCTGTTTTGCTGTCTTTTTGTCTTGGAAGATAAAGACCATGTAAAAAATTAGACCATATTAACAGCAGAAAAGACCGTAATATGGGACATAAAAAACTGTAACGATTATAAGAAAAAAAAAATAAATCATTTTATGCAGAATGCATAAAAAAAATACCTAATTTTAGCAGAATAACCTTGACGAAATGACAGAAACTCTATAAAATAACTATGTGCGTATAAGAAACATATTTTTATATTTACTTATGTGTGAAAGAACAATAATTTAGGAGGAAAATGTAAAATGGCAAAATGGGTTTACATGTTTACAGAAGGTAACGCTAATATGA
>CAKRVX010000029.1 GCA_934409175.1 uncultured Blautia sp. | reverse complement strand
GTTAAGATCGGACCGTCCCCGAAATGGATGCAGAGATGTCTGGCTGCCAACGGAATCCGCCCGATCAACAACCTTGTAGATATTACAAACTATGTAATGGAAGAGTTCGGTCAGCCAATGCATGCGTATGACCTGGATACAATTGCAGGAAAAGAGATTGTTGTACGCCGTGCAAAAAATGATGAGAAATTCGTGACACTTGATGGTCAGGAACGTACCATGGATGATCAGGTACTGATGATCTGCGACGGTGAGAAAGCAGTCGGCATCGCAGGTATCATGGGTGGCGAAAACTCTATGATCACAGACAATGTAAAGACAGTTCTTTTCGAAGCAGCATGCTTTGATGGAACAAACATCCGTCTTTCTTCCAAGAGAATCGGCCTGAGAACAGATGCTTCCGGTAAATTCGAGAAAGGTCTTGATCCGAATAATGCACAGGCAGCTATCGACAGAGCATGCCAGCTTATGGAAGAACTTGGCGCAGGCGAAGTTGTGGGCGGAATGGTAGATGTGTGCAGCGAAGTAAGAGAGCCATCCAGAGTTCCGTTCAAACCTGAGAAGATCAATGCGCTTCTCGGAACAGACCTGACACCGGAAGAAATGCTTGCATACCTTGCAAAAGTAGAACTGACATATGATGAGAAGACAAACGAAATCGTGGCTCCTACTTTCCGTCAGGACATCCATTATGTAGCAGACGTAGCAGAAGAAGTTGCCAGATTCTTCGGATATGATAAGATCCCGACAACACTTCCTACAGGTGAAGCTACTACAGGTAAGCTTCCATTTAAACTTCGTATTGAAGCTGTAGCACGTGATATCGCTGAATACTGCGGATTCTCTGAAGGAATGAGCTATTCATTCGAGAGCCCGAAGGTATTTGACAAATTAAGACTTCCGGCTGACAGCGAACTTCGTCAGGGAATCGTGATCAGCAATCCTCTGGGAGAAGATTACAGTGTGATGAGAACTACTACATTAAACGGTATGCTCAGTTCTCTGGCTACAAACTATAACAGAAGAAATAAAGATGTTCGTCTCTATGAACTGGGCAATGTATATCGTCCGCATTCTCTGCCTCTGACAGAACTTCCGGATGAACGTATGCATTTCACACTTGGTATGTATGGAAACGGTGATTTCTTTGATATGAAGGGCGTTTGCGAAGAGTTCTTTGAGAAAGTCGGCATGAGAGATAAAGTAGATTATGATCCGAACAGCGGTAAGACGTATCTTCATCCGGGAAGACAGGCAAACATGATCTATGATGGTAAAGTTGTAGGATACCTTGGAGAGGTTCATCCTCTGGTTGCTGATACTTATGGAATCGGTGAAAAAGCATATGTGGCAGTGATCGATATTCTTACAGTTCTTGAGTTTGCAAGCTTCAACCATAAATACACAGGAATTGCCAAATATCCGGCAGTGACCCGTGACTTAAGTATGGTTGTTCCGAAAACTGTTCTTGCCGGACAGATTGAGCACGTTCTTACACAGAGAGGTGGAAAGATCCTGGAGAGTTATCAGTTATTCGATATCTATGAAGGAAACCAGATTAAAGAAGGATACAAATCCATGGCTTATTCTCTGGTATTCCGTCATCATGACAAGACTCTCGAAGAAAGTGAGATCACAGCAGCAATGAAGAAAATCTTAAATGGTCTGACTGACCTTGGAATCGAGCTGAGAAGTTAATGTTACTTTATGTATTAAGACATGGGGTGACTCAGTGGAATAAACTGAAGAAGGTGCAGGGGGTAGTGGATATTCCCCTTGCACCGGAAGGAATAGAACTTGCGAAAAAAACGGGAGAAGCACTGAAAGATGTACATTTTGATATCTGCTTTACCAGTCCTCTGACAAGGGCCAGACAGACGGCTCAGTGTGTGCTGGGAGACAGAGAAATCTTTATTATTGAAGATAAGAGGATCCGGGAGATTGATTTTGGAGTCCTTGAAGGAACACGTTTTAAAGACAGCCAGGGGAAGATTGTCAGCCATGAGATGGAAGTGTTTTTTGAGGATCCACTGAATTTCAAAAGACCGGATCAGGGTGAAAATATTTCCGATATTCTGAAACGTACCGGCGATTTCTGGAGAGAAATAACCAATGACCCCAGACTGTCGGATAAGACAATTCTTGTATCTTCTCATGGATGCGCCGTACGTGCACTGCTCCAGAATGTGTATCATGATGAAGCGCATTTCTGGCATGGATGTGTGCCTCCAAACTGCAGTATTAATCTGGTGGAAGTAAAAGAGGGACAGGCCCGTCTTCTGCAAGAAGATAAAGTATATGTATAATATGATCCTGCATCAGGAATTCTGCCAAAGAGTTTCTGGTGCAGGATTTTTTCGTTAATTGTTCACAGGAATATAACTTGTTCTTACTATGGCATTGTGATATTATATAAAAAAATACAGGAGGTGTATTATGGGCAAAAAAATAGTAAATGCGCTGACTTTTCTGATTGTGCTGGGAGCCTGTATCGGAATGACAGTGTATGTAGGAAAAGGTTCTGTCAGCACCATGACATATAATTTTGTATTTCTGGGTATTATGACAGTGCTTTATCTAGTTGGTCTGTTTATGGGAATGTTTCGGATAGACGGCATTGCGCAGGCCCTGAAAAGAGGAACAGAAGAACTGGCAGGGATTTTTCAGACCCCTGGGAAAGTGAGAACAGAAAGTCTTACTCATCTTCAGGGAATTTTTGAACATACATATCTGGATGAGAGAATGGATAGTTTTATTAACAGCATGGATAATACCCAGGAAGGAATCGGAGATATTGAAGAGTTTATAAATGAAGATGAGATTGATCTTCATGTACATAAAAAACTTCTTGAAATGGTTCCGGATATTTTTACGAGTCTTGGTATTCTTGGAACTTTCGTAGGTCTTGTATGGGGACTTAAGAATTTTGAACCATCAAGCTATGAGACAATGACCAATTCAGTGGCTTCTCTTGTGGAAGGTATTAAAGTAGCGTTTTTGACTTCTATTTATGGAATTGCACTGGCTATTGTCTATACTTCAGGTATGAAGAGTATTTATGCAGGAATGAACGAGAGGCTACAGGGATTTCTGGAGAAATTTCATGTGTATGTTCTCCCTACTGCTGAGAATGAATCCAGAAATTTAATGGTTGCCAGTCAGAAACTGCAGACTCGTGCAATGAAGCAAATGGCGGAACAGCTTTCCACGCAGATGGCGGAAAGTTTTGAGAAAGCTATCACTCCTACATTTCAGAAAATGAATGAATCTCTGGATATACTGACGGAATCTGTGACAAAATGCCAGGAGGATGTTATACAGGAAATCCTGCGTTCTTTTATGAGGGAGATGAACAGCTCGTTTAAAATGCAGTTTAAAGATTTTAATGAAGCACTTGCACAGTTGAAAAAGGCGCAGAAAGACAATACAGATTATACTACCAGTCTGTACCGTACCATGAGCGACCAGCTGAATGAATCCTATGTGAAACAGAGTGAAACCATGAAAGAAATCGTCAACGAACTGGGAAATATGCAGGGACATTATATGTCTACAGCTGCCAGGATCGCTGAAGACAATCAGGAAATTCAGAAAATGCAGCAGCAGGACTATCAGAGAGTGGCAGACTATCTGAAAGAAGCAGAGAAAACCTCTGCCAAATTCTGGGTTGCCTGCAACCAGACTATGCAGAAATATGTAGAAACGGCAGCTCAGGGTATGGAAAAGGCGTCTATGTCTAATCAGGCAAGCACTCGTGTACTGGATTCTAATCGCAGGCTTGTGGAAGAACTGGATGGGAAAATGCAGGATTTTGTTGCCTGCCAGAAAAAGACATATCAGACTATGGAACAAGTACGCAGACTTTTATCAGATGTGGCTGTAATGGGTGAAAATGGTAATATTTATCTGACGGCTGCAGGGGCTGCGTCGAATGTTTCAGGAAAAGAAAACGCTGAAATGCGAAGATTATTGGAGGAGCAGGGAGAGCGTCAGGAGGCATTGCTGGAAGAAATAAATAAAACCATGAAAGAATTTTCAAGAACATCTCAGAAAGGAAAATTTAGTATTTTCAGATAAGAAAAGGAGAAGGCTATGCGTAAGAAGAAAAAATCAGATGAGGGCGGATTTAATGTCTGGCGTTCTTATTCTGATATGATGGCAGGTGTGCTGCTTCTTTTTGTTCTGATTATGTGTGTAACACTGTTTCAGGCACAGAAAAGCTATAATGAGAGTATTAAAGAGCGGGACGATAAGATTGCGCTGCAGGAGCAATATACTGCGGAAATCCTGGCACAGCAGACAGAACTGGATGAGAAAGACAGCAAATTAACTTCACAGGATGAACAGCTTAATAAACAGAAAAAACTGTTGGCTGAACTTGCGGCGCAGCTAAAGGAACAGCAGGCAACACTGGATAAGCAGCAGACTGACCTGGATGAAAAGACTTCTCTGCTTGCAACGCAGCAGCAGAAAATTGACAATATCATTGGTGTAAAAGCGGATGTTATTGAGGCATTACAGAAAGAGTTTTCCAAAAA
Source organism: uncultured Blautia sp. (assembly GCA_934409175.1). Taxonomy (GTDB): domain Bacteria; phylum Bacillota; class Clostridia; order Lachnospirales; family Lachnospiraceae; genus Blautia_A. The sequence goes on along the minus strand of CAKRVX010000029.1, from coordinate 15,375 downwards.
CAATGTAAGTGTCGATATTGATTCTCAGACAGGTGCGCTTACATTGAATGCAAATGTCCTGTTCGACTATGATCAGTCAGAACTGACAGAGGCAGGCAAAGAAGAACTGTCGGATATTCTTCCGATATACTGCAAGGTCCTGCTTAAAAATAAATATAAGAAATATCTGGCGGAGATTATTATTGATGGATATACAGATACAGACGGAGACTATTCTTATAATCTGGAACTCTCTCAAAAACGTTCTCTGGCTGTAGCACAATATCTGACTGAGATCAGAGAGAATTTCCTGAATTCGGATCAGATTTCAGAATTGCAGTCTTACCTTACAGTTAACGGACATTCTATGGCAAATCCGGTTCTTGATGCAGATGGCAATGTTGATAAAGATGCATCCAGACGTGTAGAGGTAAAGTTCAGACTGAAAGATGATGAGATGATTGACGAGTTAAATCAGATCATGACATCGGATGACAGCACTTCTAATACGAAAAAAGATGCCAAAGATACCTCAAACGATTAATTTTTCCAATAATATTGCGTCATTTAACTGAAAAATATGTTATGATATTCAGGTAGTAAAGAAGATTGAAAAGGAGAGGTATCATGTCTGTAAAAATCGGCAGAAACGATCCGTGCTGGTGCGGAAGCGGAAAAAAATATAAAAAATGCCATGAGGCTTTTGATGAAAAAATGGAGATCATGAAGCAGAAAGGTTATGCTGTAATTGATCACAGCCTGATCAAGACACCGGATCAGATTGAGAAAATAAAAGAAAGCTGCAAAATCAATGTAGCGGTTCTGGACTATGTAGCAGAGCATATCCGGCCGGGTATTTCCACCGCAGAAATTGACAGGTGGGTGCATGAGGAAACAGTGAGACATGGGGGTATTCCGGCTCCGCTGAATTATGAAGGATTTCCGAAAAGCGTATGTACTTCTGTTAATGAAGTGGTTTGCCATGGAATCCCCAGTGAGGATGAGATTCTGCAGGAAGGAGATATTGTCAATGTAGATGTGTCTACTATTTACAATGGATATTATTCTGATTCCTCCAGAATGTTCTGCATCGGCAAGGTCAGCCCTGAAAAGGAAAAGCTTGTAAAGGTAACCAAAGAATGTGTGGAAATAGGTATATCCAAGGTAGTGCCGTGGACACCGATTGGAAACATGGGAAGTGCAGTACATCAGCATGCCGTGGAAAACGGCTATACTGTAGTCAGAGAAATCGGAGGTCATGGAGTTGGAGTTGAATTTCATGAAGACCCGTGGGTGAGTTATGTATCACAGGAAAATACCGGCGTTTTGATGGTGCCGGGAATGATGTTTACCATTGAACCGATGGTAAATATGGGAAGTGATGAAATTTATACAGATGAGGAAGATGACTGGACAGTACGCACAGAAGATGGCCTGCCATCTGCACAATGGGAAGTTACTGTTCTTGTAACAGAAACAGGATGTGAAGTAATCTGCTGGTAATACGGAGGAGATTTTTTGCATTTAATTGTAAAAAACATCTTGCAAACTGGAGAGTCCTATAGTATAATCATCCATGTTGTGAAAAAAGATGGTCCTCTGTTACGAATTATGTATTAAGAACATCCATATAAGATAGGAGAGAATAAAATGAACGAAATTATCAAAAACATTGAAGCTGCTCAGTTAAAAGCTGAAGTTCCGGAATTCAACACAGGTGATACTGTAAGAGTACACGCGCTGATCAAAGAGGGAAACCGTGAGCGTGTTCAGATTTTTGAAGGAACTGTTCTGAAGAAACAGGGCGGAAGCAACAGAGCAACCTTTACAGTAAGAAAGAATTCCAATGGTGTTGGTGTTGAGAAAACATGGCCACTGCATTCCCCACATGTAGTTAAAGTAGAAGTAATCCGTCGTGGTAAAGTACGTCGTGCAAAACTTAACTACTTAAGAGATCGTGTAGGTAAAGCTGCCAAGGTTAAAGAGCTTGTTAAATAATTTCATGAATTAATTTAAAGGAAGGGACAATAACTTGAGTATTGTCCCTCTTTTTCCATCTGTCAGGAGATTTTGATGAATATAAAAAAATGGAAAGAGAATCCCAGATTTCAGGAAACAAAGGGTAGAATTGAAACACATCTGGAAGATAAAAAAACCCGGAATATTTTAAATTGGATATTTCAGATCATAGTAACATTGATCTTCGCCATAGTAGTGGGGATTGTCGTGTTTCAATCAGTTACTATACAGGAAAGCTCCATGGAACCTACGCTGACAGTAGGTGAAAAACTATTTGTAAATCGCGGGATTTATAAGGTATCTTCACCGAGACGTGGAGATATTATTGTATTTAAGACTAATGGAAGCGACGACGCTGCTTTACATATCAGCCGTGTGATTGGCCTTCCAGGAGAAACTGTGCAGATTTCCAATGGCCGTGTGCTCATTAATGGAGAAATCTATGAGGAAAGCAATGAATTACCTGAGATGACAAATGCAGGGCTGGCTTCAGATTCTGTAACATTGGAAAACGGTGAATATTTTGTTCTTGGAGATAACAGAAATAACAGTGAAGACAGTCGTTATTCGGATATTGGAAATGTAAAAAAGAAATATATTGTAGGAAAATTATGGTTTGTGATTTCTCCTAAAGATAAAATCGGATTTTTGAAAGGTTAGGTAAATATGAACGTACAATGGTACCCAGGTCATATGACCAAGGCAAAAAGGCAGATGCAGGAAGATATTAAGCTGATCGATCTGATCATAGAGCTTGTGGACGCCCGTGTACCTCTTTCCAGCAGAAACCCGGATATTGATGAACTGGGAAAAAACAAGTCCCGGCTTATTTTGCTGAATAAAGCAGATCTGGCGGATGAAAGACAGAATGAGTCCTGGAAAGTATATTTTCAGAGTAAGGGATTTTTTGTGGTAAAAGTAGATTCCAGAAATGGTTCAGGAATGAAAACGATCCAGAATGTGATTCAGGAAGCATGTAAAGAAAAGATTGAAAGAGACAGACGCCGAGGGATTAAAAATCGCCCAATTCGTGCTATGGTAGTTGGAATCCCAAATGTAGGGAAGTCTACATTTATTAATACCTTTGCAGGCAGGGCCTGTGCAAAAACCGGTAACAAGCCGGGAGTTACGAAGGGTAAACAGTGGATTCGACTGAATAAGGGGGTAGAACTTCTGGATACACCAGGAATTCTCTGGCCTAAGTTTGAAGATCAGCAGGTGGGGATGCGCCTGGCGTGCGTAGGTTCTATTAAGGACGATGTGCTGAATATGGAAGAACTTTCCCTTTGGCTGATCGATTATCTGCGGGAACGCTATGGGGGAATTTTGGCCGCAAGATATGAAATCAACGAAAAGGGAACAGCAGTGGAAGTTCTGGAACAGATTGCAAGAGCCAGAGGATGCCTGAAAAAACAGGAGGAACTGGATTATGCAAAAGCGGCCCTTGTTCTCTTTGATGATTTTCGTTCTGGTAAAATAGGGCGTATTACACTTGAATGGCCGATGGCAAGTGAGGAACAGTAAAAGAATGAAAACGATCAGTGAGATAAAAGCGGAATTTTCAAAACTGGACATAAATCAGTATTCGGAATTCCGCAGACAGTATCAGACAGACACCAGAGCGGGTGTCCGGAAACTGATAGAACTGAGTCATAAAAAAGAAACTGCTCTGGAAGCAGAGAAACTGCGTACAGAACAAATGAAACTTTATGAACATAAATATGAAGATTTGGGATATTTGTGTGGGATTGATGAAGTGGGCAGAGGCCCGCTGGCTGGTCCGGTAGTAGCTGGAGCGGTAATTCTGCCGCGTGACAGCAAAATTTTGTATCTGAATGATTCTAAGAAACTTACAGCTGTGAAAAGGGAAGAACTCTATGATGTGATTATGAAAGAGGCAGTTGCAGTGGGAATCGGTATGGCGAGCCCTGAGAGAATTGACGAGATTAATATTCTGCAGGCGACTTATGAAGCTATGCGTCAGGCTGTCAGCAAATTGGCGGTAGTGCCGCAGCTCCTTTTGAACGACGCAGTTACGATACCGGAAATCATAATTCCACAGGTGCCGATTATAAAAGGAGATGCAAAAAGTGTTTCTATTGCAGCTGCAAGTATTGTGGCGAAAGTAACAAGGGATCGTATGATGGAAGAGTACGATAAAGTTTATCCTGAATATGGATTTGCATCCAATAAAGGATATGGTGCGCAGGCACATATTGAAGCACTGAAGAAGTATGGACCGTCTCCTATTCACAGGAGAACATTTATTACTCATTTTGTCCAGACTCCAAAAGATATCTGAATTAAATACACAGGATGCCTACACAAAAATCGGAAATGGATGAGCATATTTGAAATATAATTGCAGAAAAACAGGAAGCCTGTATGAGCAGAAAGCTGCAGACTTTCTGGAAAAGCAGGGACTTATGATCCTGGAACATAATTACAGATGCAGGTTTGGGGAGATAGATTTGATTGCGAAAGATGGGCAGTATCTGGTTTTTATAGAGGTAAAATATCGAAAAGATGGTCTGTCGGGCCGTTCGCTGGAAGCTGTGACCCCTGCCAAGCAAAGAGTGATAGGCAGGGTGGCACAGCTTTATCTGACTGTTCAGTACAGAAATGAGAATGTTCCATGTCGTTTCGATGTGATTGGAATCGATGGTGACAGGTTATACTGGGAGAAAAATGCATTTGAGTATCATGCAGGATAACTATGGCGTTATCCGGACGGGGAAGAAAATATGAAAATAAAATGGTATGATGAAAAAACATTACATATGAATGTAAACGAAGCGGAGGGAGTTACGTACCTTACATATCCGGCGTTTGAGAAACTGGATGGAGTGATTCATGGTTTCAGTACACGCCTGGGTGGTGTGAGCAGCGGAATTTACAGTTCTATGAATCTGAGTTTTTCCAGAGATGATAATGAAGAGGCGGTAAAAGAAAACTACAGAAGGATTGCAAAGGCAATGGGATTCTGCCCTGAGGATATTGTTACATCTGATCAGACTCATACGGCTAATGTAAGAAAAGTCACAGAGCAAGATCGCGGAAAGGGAATTACAATTCCTCGGGATTATCATGATGTGGACGGGATGGTGACAAATGTTCCTGGATTGGTACTGGCTACTTTTTATGCGGATTGTGTTCCGTTGTATTTTGTGGATCCGGTGAAACGTGTGATTGGTCTTTCACATTCGGGATGGAGAGGAACCGTTTCGAAGATTGGGAAAGCAACAGTCCGGAAAATGGAAGAAGAGTATGGATCCAGTCCGTCAGATATTTTGGCGGCAATAGGCCCATCAATTTGTCAAGACTGTTACGAAGTCAGCAAAGATGTGATTGAGGAATTTGAGAGTGCTTTTGCAGAACGGGATTGGAAAAAATTGTTTTATCAAAAGAAAAATGGGAAGTACCAGCTGAATCTCTGGGAAGCAAATCATCTTATTTTTCTGGAATCGGGAATTTCAGAAGAGAATATTTTTATGCCTGGATTGTGCACCTGCTGTAATTCCGAATTTTTATTTTCTCATAGGGCATCCCATGGAAAACGTGGAAATCTCGGAGCGTTTCTTGGATTAAAATAAAAAAGCCTGAATCAGGCTTTTTTATTTTACAGAAATATATTTAATTATTTGCCGTTTACCTTCTGCATCAGGCTCATGATCTTTTCGTTGCTGGAACGGACTTTTTCTACAGAAACATCATGATTGATAATATCAATGATACTTGCAAGATATTTACTCATGTTTGCTTCGATATAATATGGCTTGGTCAAAAGTTCCGGAATGCGGTAATTCAGGTTGGTGGTGATTACGCGATCCAGCCATCCTTTTTCATAGTATTCATCAAATTTTGCCATACCGTCTGTAAATAATCCATAGGTAGTACATACAAATACACGTTTTGCATGGCGTTCTTTTAATTGCTTTGCTACATCCAGCATGCTACCGCCGGAAGAAATCATATCGTCGATGACAACTACATCTTTACCTTCTACGGAATCGCCCAGAAATTCGTGAGCAACGATTGGGTTCTTTCCGTTTACAATAGTAGAATAATCGCGGCGTTTATAGAACATACCCATGTCCACGCCGAGAATATTGGAGAAATATACTGCTCTGGACATAGCGCCTTCGTCGGGGCTGATGATCATCAGATGATCATTATCTACCTTAAGATCCGGAACGCCCTTGATCAGAGCTTTCAGGAACTGGTAGGTGGGAAAGAAATTATCAAATCCATTCAGTGGGATGGAGTTCTGTACACGTGGGTCGTGTGCGTCAAATGTGATCAGATTGGAAACACCCATATCACTTAATTCTTTTAATGCCAGTGCACAGTCCAGAGATTCTCTCTTGGTGCGTCTGTGCTGACGGCCCTCGTAAAGAAATGGCATGATTACATTAATACGATGTGCTTTGCCTGTTGCAGCGGAGATGATTCGTTTCAGATCCTGAAAATGATTGTCAGGAGACATGTGGTTTTCGTGGCCACATACAGTATATGTTTCACTGTAGTTGGTAACATCCACCATAATAAATAAATCCGTACCACGGACAGATTCCTTGATGTAACCCTTTCCTTCACCGGTTCCGAAACGTGGACACTCGCATTCTACGAGGAAAGATTCTTCGCTGTATCCTTGCGGGATAATGCTTAACTGTTTGCGGGAAACCAGTTCTTTGCGAAATTTCACCAGCTTTTTATCGACTTCTTCGGCCAGGTCCTGGCATCCAAGTGCAGCAATACGGATGGGAGCCACCGGCATGGATTTTTCCAGTAATTCTATGTTTGGCATAATATTCCTCCTAAGTAATTTTATACTCAAAAAATAGATTTCAATATAATTTATAACATTTGACCTAAATTACGTCAAGGAATTTATTGATTTTTTCTTATACAATTGTTATGATATAGAAGATAATGAGTTTATCACAGCGAATATGCAGACGCATATTTGAATGAAATGATATAACCGGAATAAATATCCCACAGTTTCCGGATATATTTTGTTGGAGTTATAATTCATGAAAAAAAATTTACACATTATATCCAGAGTTCTTCCGGGAGGTATCGGAGAAGAACTGGAACTGGAGCCGGGAGATGCTCTGCTTTCCATTAATGGTCAGTCGGTTGAAGACGTCTTTGATTATCGCTATCTGATGAATGATGAATTTGTTACACTTCTCATTCGCAAGAGAAACGGTGAAGAATGGGAATTGGAAGTAGAAAAGGAATATGAAGATGATCTTGGCGTGGAATTTGAGAACAGTCTGATGGATGAATACCGTTCTTGTTCCAATCACTGTATATTCTGCTTTATTGATCAGATGCCTCCTGGCATGCGAGATACCCTGTATTTTAAAGACGACGATTCCAGACTGTCATTTTTGCAGGGGAATTATGTTACACTTACAAATATGAGTGACTATGATCTGGAGCGTATTATCAAATTTCATCTTTCCCCTATTAATGTGTCGTTTCAGACTATGAATCCTGAGCTTCGCTGTAAAATGCTTCATAATCGTTTTGCCGGAGATGCTCTGAAAAAAGTGGAGAAGCTTTATCGTGGAGATGTGACCATGAACGGGCAGATCGTTCTTTGCAAAGGGATAAATGACAGGGATGAGTTGGAATACAGTTTAAAGAAATTATCAGAATATGCACCAGTGCTGCAGAGCGTTTCCATTGTTCCTGTGGGTCTTTCGAAATATCGCGATGGTTTGTATCCCCTGGAATCTTTTGATAAAGAAGATGCCAGATATCTGATCAGTCAGGTAGAACGATGGCAGAAGATCATGGTAAAACAACATGGTATTCATTTTGTGCATGCCTCAGATGAATGGTATGTTCTTGCGGGATATGAACTTCCTGAGGAAGACAGATATGACGGATATCTTCAGCTTGAAAATGGAGTTGGAATGATGCGCCTGCTTGAAACAGAGGTAAAAGAGAGACTTGCACAGCTTGAAGGTGATGACAGGGTAATAAATGCTGCTGTTGCAACAGGACGCCTTGCAGCGCCTTATATAGAAAAAATGATAAAACTGGTACAGAAAAAATTTCCTAATGTACATGCAGAAGTATATGCAGTGAAGAATAATTTCTTTGGAGAAAAAATTACTGTTTCAGGACTGATTACAGCTGCTGATCTAAAAGAGCAGCTTGCTCAGAGAAACCTGGGAGAGAAACTTCTTATTCCCTGTAATATGCTCAGAAGCGGTGAGGATGTTTTTCTGGATGACCTGACGGTGGAGGATGTCAGACAGGCTCTTAAGGCAGAGATCGTAGTGGTCGATGAACCGGGTGCTGACCTGGTGAATTGTCTGATCGAGGCGCCAGATCATAAAAAAATAAGAAGGAGACAGATATATGAGCAAACCAGTAGTAGCAATAGTGGGCAGACCTAATGTAGGCAAATCCACACTTTTTAATGCACTGGCCGGTGAAAAGATTTCAATTGTCAAAGATACACCTGGTGTTACCAGAGACAGAATCTATGCAGATGTAACCTGGCTGGATAAAACTTTTACAATGATCGATACAGGCGGTATTGAACCGGACAGCAGTGATATCATTCTTTCTCAGATGAGAGAACAGGCGCAGATTGCCATTGATACAGCAGATGTTATCATATTTATCACAGATGTTCATCAGGGACTGGTGGACTCCGATGCGAAAGTTGCGGACATGCTGAGACGAAGCGGTAAGCCGGTAGTTCTTGTAGTAAATAAAGTGGACAGCATCCAGAAATTTATGATGGATGTTTATGAATTTTATAATCTTGGTATTGGAGAGCCGATTCCAATTTCAGCAGCGAACCGTATGGGACTGGGAGATATGCTGGATGAAGTGGCTAAACATTTTCCGGAGGATGCGGATACAGACGAGGAAGATGAGATTCCGAGAATCGCTATTGTAGGAAAACCTAATGTAGGTAAATCTTCTCTGGTTAATAAACTTCTTGGAGAAGACCGTGTAATTGTTTCAGATATCGCCGGAACTACAAGAGATGCTGTAGATACCAGAGTGAAATGGCAGGGAAAAGATTATATTTTTATTGATACAGCAGGCCTTCGACGTAAGGGCAAGGTAAAAGAGGAAATTGAGAGATACAGTGTCATTCGTACTGTAACTGCAGTAGAACGTGCGGATGTAGTAATCGTAATGATCGATGCATCCGAGGGAGTTACAGAACAGGACGCAAAGATTGCAGGTATTGCCCATGAGAGAGGAAAGGGCGTAATTATTGCTGTGAATAAATGGGATGCTATTGAAAAAAATGATAAGACCATTTACAAGCATACAAATCGGATTCGCGAAGTTCTTGCATATATGCCATATGCAGAGCTGGTATTTATTTCCGCAAAAACAGGTCTCAGAATTTCCAGAATGTTTGAAACAATCGATGCAGTTATCGAGAATCAGACGCTTCGTATTCAGACAGGTGTACTGAATGAAATACTTTCAGAAGCCGTTGCCATGCAGCAGCCACCTTCTGATAAGGGTAAACGCCTGAAAATCTATTATATGACACAGGTGGCGGTAAAACCTCCGACATTTGTAATTTTTGTGAATGATAAAGAACTGATGCATTTCTCCTATACTAGATATCTGGAGAACCGGATCAGGGAGGCATTTGGTTTTGTCGGAACTTCATTGAAGTTTATTATCCGTGAACGAGGGGAAAAAGAATAATCATGGAACGTCTCATCTGTATAGCCATAGGATATGTGTGCGGGCTTTTTCAGACAGCTTATATCCTTGGAAAAATTTATCATATTGATATTCGCAAACAGGGAAGTGGAAATCTTGGTTCGACGAATGTACTTCGTACATTGGGAAAAAAGGCAGGTGCCCTGAATTTGTTATGCGATTGCCTGAAATGTGTGATTGCCATCCTTATTGTCAGAGCTTTGTTTGCATCTTCCTGCCCGGAGATACTTCCCTTGCTTAGTTTGTATGCGGCGGCAGGATGTATTCTGGGACATAATTTTCCTTTTTATCTGAATTTTAAAGGTGGAAAAGGTGTAGCTGCATCTGTGGGACTGCTCCTTGCGTTTGACTGGCGTATATTTGTCATTTGCGCTATCGTATTTTTCGGACTGTTTTTCCTGACACATTATGTTTCTTTGTGTTCGGTCAGTGCGTATCTGGTAGCGTTGATCAGCATGATCGTGTTTGGTCAGATGGGATCTTATCATATGGATAATGCGCATAAGACAGAATTATATATTGTAATGGCACTTCTCACAGTGCTTGCTTTTTACAGACATAAAAAGAACATCAGACGACTGCTTGACGGGACAGAAAGTAAAATATATCTTAGCAAAAAATAATAGAGAAAAGAGGTATCTATATGGCTAAAATCAGTGTGCTGGGCGCAGGAAGCTGGGGAACAGCTCTGTCCTTGCTCCTTTATAATAACGGACATGAGGTCATTCTCTGGTCTGCTCTTGGGAAAGAAATAGATCTTCTGCGGGAAAAAAGAGAGAATATCAGCAAGCTGCCAGGAGTTAAGATTCCGGAGCCTATTGATATTACCACAGATCTGGAGAGAAGCCTGAGAAATGCGGATGTGGCAGTGCTTGCAGTTCCGTCACCTTTTACCAGAAGTACCTGTAAACGTATGGCTCCTTTTGTAAAAAAAGGACAACGTATTGTGAATGTTGCAAAAGGAGTAGAAGAAAAGAGTCTCTTAACTCTCAGCGAGATTATTGAGCAGGAACTTCCAATGGCAGATGTATCTGTTCTTTCAGGACCGAGTCATGCAGAGGAAGTTGGAAAGGGACTGCCGACAACCTGCGTAGTAAGTTCTCACAAGAGGGCAACTGCGGAATATCTCCAGAGCATTTTTATGAGTCCGGTATTCCGTGTATATACAACACCGGATATGCTTGGTGTAGAACTGGGAGCGGCTTTGAAGAATGTAATCGCACTGGCTGCAGGAACGGCAGATGGACTGGGATATGGTGATAATACAAAAGCGGCGCTGATTACCCGAGGAATTGCGGAAATTTCCAGACTGGGCGTGAAGATGGGAGCCAGAATGGAAACATTTTATGGTCTATCCGGTATAGGCGATCTGATTGTTACATGCGCCAGTGTACACAGCCGCAACCGAAAAGCGGGCTATCTTATGGGCAAGGGATATTCTATGGAAGAAGCTATGGCTGAGGTAAAAATGGTAGTGGAGGGTGTATACTCTGCAAAAGCTGCCAAGGGACTTGCTGAGAAATATGAAGTGGAAATGCCTATTATCGATGAGGTAAATAAAGTCCTTTTTGAAGGCAAGGCAGCTTCAGAAGCTGTAATAGATCTGATGGTCAGAGATAAAAAAGTGGAAACACCGATGCTTCCGTGGAATGAATGAATCTGATATAGGAAAAGAGCAAAGGCCTGCAGAGCTTCACTCTGCAGGCCTTTGCGACACTGTAATATGATAAAATTAAAAAACAATATCTCTCAGATCTTCCGGAATGCTTGAACTGTGGTAATTCTGATTCAGAGTATCCAGAATATCCATGTCTTCCTGTTCGATAGTGAAATCAAAAATTTCGGCATTATTTTTAATCCGGTCAGGATGTACTGATTTTGGTATAACAGAGATTCCCTTCTGTATTGCCCAGCGAAGACCGATCTGTGCAGGGGTTCTGCCGTATTTTGTACCAAGAACACACATGACATCGTTATCGAGGTAAGCACCTCTGGCAAGAGGAGCATATGCCTGAACCTGTATTCCTCTGCTCTGGCAATAATCAATCAGTTCTTTCGGATAGCAGAGGGGATGACATTCAATTTGGTTTACGGCAGGTACAATATCGGATATTTTGGCCAGTTCTTCCAGATGACGGATTTCGAAATTGCTGACACCAATGGAAAGAGCACGACCAGAAGCCTGGATTTCTTCCAATTCCTTCCATGTACTCAAATAGCAGCCAGGAACAGGCCAATGTACAAGATATAAATCAACATAATCCAGATTCAAACGTTCCAGACTTCTTTCGAAAGCACCTTTGATGTCCCCCAGACGTTGAGCTGTGTTCCATACTTTGGTTGTGACAAAAAGCTCGCTTCTGGAAATGCCGCAATTGGCAATGCCTCTTCCTACATTTTCCTCGTTTTTATAAACAGAAGCGGTATCGATCAGACGGTAACCGGATTGTACAGCTGAAATAATGGCATTTTCTGCTTCGTTTTCACCAATCGCTTTATATACTCCAAGACCAAGAAGTGGCATTTCTCTGTTTGTATTCAGAATAACGGTATTTTCCAAGATAATTCCTCCAATTCTTATGGAAACTGCCCGAAAGGCAGATTTCTTTTATGCTGATGCACTATGTTCCGTTTAGTGGCAGCAGCTTTAATACTTTCCAAAGTATATCATAAATATGTGAAATATGTACATCGTTTTTATTAAGAATTTTAAACAGCATGCTGTTAATAAAATAACACGATGGTTAAACAATTAACACATCTTGTGAAATAAGCTATATATGGACGGAAATGTCAGAATTTTTTGGTGGATATTTACGCTAAATGCCTTGCGAAAACAATAAAAAAGATGTATAATATCATTAAATTGATAATTTATTGTCATGAAAATGAGTTGAAACATGCGTGAAATCTATAGATTCAGCTTATTTTTCAATAGAAAGGGGCATACATCATGCATTTAATCAAAGATGAAAATGGAAATCTTGTCCAGCATGGACATGGACACACCCATGAACATACTCATGAAGATGGTGTAACTCATACTCATGAGCATACTCACGGTGAAGGTCATGACCATGGACATACACATACAGATCATGCCTGTGATACCGGACATTGTGGCTCCTGTAATGAGGGTGACTGCAAGAATGAGACACTGGCTCTTCTGACATATATGCTACAGCATAATGAGCATCATGCTCAGGAACTGGACCAGATGGCTGATAATCTCGCCAAAATGGGAATGGATGCAGCATGCAAGACGATTAAGGAAGCTGTTGCAGATTTCCAGAAAGGCAATATGAGACTTGGACTTGCTTTAACACTTGTCAAGGAAGAAATGAAATAGGAGGCGACATCGCATGTGTTTAGCAACTGTATATAAAGAAAGCGACGATTCTGTTATTTTTAAAAATGTATCCCGCATTGATGTAGACGGAAACAAACTGGTTCTCCGTGATATTATGGGTGATGAGAGAGTGGTCGAGGGCAGTATTTTAATGGTTGATCTTGCCAACAGTATTGTAAAGCTGAAATGTGACTGATGCTTAAAATAAGATCTGCTGTGCGGATAAAATGCGGATGAAAGCAGATCTGATTTACTTTTGGATCTAAGGCAAATTTGCCTTGATAAATAAAAAAATAAAAAGACGTGGAGGTATGTAACTATGAAATTATCAGAAGCAATGAAAGAGAAAATGCTCCTTTCCTTCGAAGTATTCCCACCAAAAACTGAGAAAGGTATGGAGAATCTTCCAGGAACAATTGAACATCTGATGAAATACAAACCGGAGTACATTTCATGTACATATGGTGCAGGCGGTGGAAACGTTGGTGCAAACCGTGAAGTATGTCAGATGATCAAGAAAGCAGGTACAACACCTGTAACACATTTCACAGTTATCAAAAATACAAAAGAAGGCATCAAAGATCAGCTTCAGCAGTACTTAGATGAAGGCGTAGATCATATGCTTGCACTTCGTGGAGATATTCCGCTTGGTGAAACAACAACATGTGGTGACTTCAATTATGCAACAGACCTTGTTAAATTCGTACGTAACGAATTTGGCGATAAATTCGAGATCGCAGTAGCAGGATCACCGGAAGGACATATCGCATGTCGTTCTCTTGACGCTGATATTGCAGTCCTGAAACAGAAACAGGACAACGGAGCAGACTACATCATGACTCAGCTTTGCTGGGATATGGAACAGTTTAAATACTGGCTGGATGCAATCCGTGAAGCTGGTGTTACAATGCCTGTAGACGTTGGTGTAATGCCAATCCTCGACATGTCTGCTACAATCAACATGGCACTTTCCCGTAACGGCTGTGTAATGGATCGTGAGCTTTGCAGACTCATCTCCAGAAACTGGCTGTTCCCGAACCCATTCGCAGCTAAAGATGCTGATGGCAAGCCATTTGATATGTTCTATGATGACAAAGTTAAGAGATTCAAAGAAGAAGGTATCGAATACACAATCAAACAGATTGATGAATATCGTGCAATGGGCGTAGATGGTATCCATCTCTATGCACTGAACAAATGGAAAGATGTGTCCGAGATCATCGACAGATCCGGTCTTCGTACATTAGTATAATACAACATAAATTTAGGAGGCACCTGGTTTTATGGCACACGTGATTGCTGTCGCAGGAAAAGGCGGCGTAGGAAAAACAACATTATGCGGAATGCTGATCCAGTATCTGTGCGAACAGGGAAAAGGACCGATTCTTGCGGTAGATGCTGATGCAAACTCAAATCTTAATGAAGTTCTTGGAGTGAAAGTGGATACGACTCTCGGGGATGTACGTGAAGAAATTGCCCGTGCAGAGCTGGCAAAGGAGAATCCGATTCCTGCCGGAATGTCCAAGGCGGATTATGCGGAAATGCGTTTTGAAGATGCATTGGTTGAGGATGATGATTTTGATCTTCTCGTGATGGGAAGAACACAGGGAAAAGGCTGCTATTGTTATGTAAATGGCCTTCTTCAGACTCAGCTTGTAAAATATCAAAATAATTATCCGTATATTGTCGTGGATAATGAGGCTGGAATGGAACATATCAGCAGAGGTGTTCTTCCAAGTATGCAAACTGCTATTCTGGTCAGTGACTGCTCCAGAAGAGGAGTACAGGCAGTCGGCAGGATAGCAGAGCTTATCAAAGAATGTGACATGCATCCGGAAACAGTTGGTCTGATTGTTAACAGAGCTCCTAAAGGAGAACTGAATGAAGGTATCAGAGAAGAAATTGCCAATCAGGGGCTGACACTTCTGGGTGTGGTTCCTCAGGACGAAACAGTTTATGAATATGACTGTGAAGGACGTCCTACAAGCACACTTCCGGAGGACAATCCGGTCAAGGTTGCGCTTCGCGCGATTGTTGACAAATTAAGTTTATAATATGCACCCCTTGCCGTATGTAAATACGGTAAGGGATGTTTGTGTGCATAGGAAAATTTAAAAGTACGAAATACAGTACTTTATTTTACGGTAAAATAACCCATGGGTAGGGATGGGTTCTCTTTATCTGCGGGATTATTAAAAATAAAAAGTACATAAAAACAAGATATGTACAAACCAGAATTAAAGGAGGTCTATAATGAGTGAATTCAAATTAACTACAGTGGAAGAGTTTGAAGAGGCTACTGC
>CAKRVX010000028.1 GCA_934409175.1 uncultured Blautia sp. | reverse complement strand
CCATTCGGTTCGGCATGGTAAACCGTTGTGACAGATAGCGAAGGGAAGCACCAATCTCGCCGTCCGGGCCACCGTACAGCAGTAACATATAATAGGAAGAAATGATACAATATCTTGTAAAACCGGGGTATTATTTGTACCCCGGTTGGTTATTTTATTCAGATCGCGATCAGGTCTTTCCAGGTCGCAGGGCCGCATACACCGTCTACGGCAAGAACCTCTTTTCTGGATTCCTGGTAGGCTTTCAGGGCGTAGATGGTGTTTGTATCGGCACTCCATGTGAGTTTCAGTGCTTTGCCGTTTTTGCCTTTGAAGCCTCTGGCTCTCAAAATCTCCTGAAGTAATAATACGGAGGTGTTTTTGTCTCCTGCTTTTACTGTCTCTGGTTCGAACATATAAGCTCCTTTCGTGGTTGTTTCTGGCTGCGTAGTTTCCGGTATCCTTCCTGTTGTGTCCGTAAGGCCGGAGAAGTCAATTCCCTTTCCGGTGAATCTGAGGCGGTGGGTCCATCCATGACTGTACAGGTACCACTCCTGTGTTCTGATCTCGTTTCCGGAATTGTCCTTCGTATCGGTGGTTCCCTCAGAGCTTCTGGCATGAACAATATTGTTTTTATCAATTGCCAGTGCCGTATGATATGTCACATTCAGTTCGATGTCGCCCCTGATCATCTGAGCATGGGCGGTCTGCTGTCTGGCTACGATTTCAAAGCCACAATTTAATATCTTCAGCATATTGCCGGTATAGCTGCAGTGTTCCTTCAGATATCGTGCCTGCTTCGTCAGCCCGTTTTTCAAAAAAGCGTAATAGTAGGCAGTCAGAACCAGAGAACTGCAGTCAAAGGATTTCGGTACATTGATCTCATACAGGCTTCTGATTCTCTGGCTGTATCCATGATCATTATCGTCTGCAATCCTCACTGCAAAGTCTACTGCGTCATTTCGCACGTTCTGAATGATCTGTTCTTTTGTCTTTGCCACTTCTGTATCTCCTTTCTTCTCTTCGTCTCTGTAATTTTTGTAAAATACATTCCGGTCTACTGTTCCGCTGATACCAGGTATCTTCGCTTTTGAACTGTGCTGCCAGCCCACACCGAAATCCGGCCGGAGCCGCTCCTGCAGAGTGCCATTGTCGTTGGCCGGATAGCGGGCTATCCAGAAATCGTATTTCTTCAAATGTGAACAGATCACATTCATGTACCAGTCCACATTACAGTAGATTCCAAATTTATATCCTGCTGCTACGATGATTTTTCGGAACGCTTCTGCCATTTTATGGATGCTCTCTGCCCCCAGACTTCTCTGGCTGTTATATTCCAGATCCAGCCACACAGGGTACTGAAGTTTTCTTCCCTTCAGGACTGAGACTACTTTTCTGGCTTCGCTCTGGATCTCTGCTATGGTCATGGCATAGGAATACTTATATACACCAACCGGAATATTGTATTTCTGACACTCTTTATAGTTTTTTTCGAAATATTTATCTGTCACGTTTCCTGCCTCCGTGATCCGGAGCATAACAAAGTCCATACCATAATCAGCAACCTTTTTCCAGTCAATCTGACCCTGCCACGCAGAAACGTCAATTCCTTTTAATTCCATGTCTGTATCCTTAAAGAGGGTGAATCACTCACCCTCCGAATCCTCTTTCTTATCAATATTCGCTTTTTCTTCCACCTGTGACTTCACATGAGTAACCAGCGGAATCAGAAATGCTGGAATCGTGACACCCATGTCTTTGATATTTTCCAGGATACTGATAATCTCGTTGCAGATAATCCAGATTGCTACGATACAAGCCACTAAGAATGTGAACGGTAGTGTGATGCCTACGGTCTGGGAAGCATACAAAAGCAACTGATCAATCACGGCTCCAACTACCACTAGCAGCCACATGCATACCTTTTTCATGATCCCTCTGATTGATTTATAAGAATTGATGTCTTCAGCACGGTATGTGGATGCCATAAGGCCTGTGGCATAGTCAAGAATGTTGCAGGCCACCATCAAAAGAACCGGCACGGCCAGTACTCCGAGGATGGAGCTAATAAATGCAAAGACTGCGGTTAAAATTACTTTGATATGGTTTTCTTTCATATTTTTTCCTTTCTCCGGTTTTGCGCCGGCGCAAATTAACAATAAAATAAAAGAAGCCCCTCGGCTCCGCTCTAATTCTTCTTATAAATTTCTCCTAAACAAAAAGAGAGCATTTCTGCTCTCTAAATCGCATATTTCATATGTGACGCTTTCACATCCTCATCTGCTACTTTTGCCCCCATTTAGTTAATCAGTTTACCCTCAGGATCAGTTTCTTCCTTGCCAACATCCATCAGTTCATTGTACTGTTCCTCAGTAATCCTGCCAGTCGCAAAGAAAATATCAATCTTATTCTTTAAATCATCTGTCAGTCCGTTTCTCTCTTTAAGTTTTAAAAGTGTCTTATATAACATAATCATACCTCCAATTCTGTTAACGCTACTGCGTATTCGCTGTTAACATAGGCTTCTGCTGATTGTACATCCATATCATAGATATAATCACGGTTATCGTTAAGTTGCTTTTTCACATAATTCCAACCGTTTTCCATGCTGATTGGATAGTTGAATATTGTATATCCGTTCAACTGGTCGGATGTGACGGAGATGTTGGTTACTGGGTAGTTTGTGGCAAGAGTTTGCAATTTAACTTGTATATCCTCTGGAAGAGGCTCAAATATAGCATCTTGCAATCTGATATACATGTCTATATCTATGGCTTTAGCAATTAATTCAGATTGTGAATAACCAATACTATTCTTTATATAGTACACGATATTATTATTATAATTATTTTGAAAAATATTGTTTTTTGTAAAATTAGATACATAAAATAACTTACGTGATTGTCCTGTGAGGGCTTCATTGTAATATGTAATATCAGATATGCCTTTTACTTTATTCCATCCAGGATACTCATCGCTGTTATTCATAGTTTTTGTATTCGCATGGATTTCTCGAATATTTCTTTCGATGCCAAATACGCCACCTTTTTCTACAACCCTATCGCTCACATACTGCTGTCCGTCGATTGTGACGTTTCCACCTGAACTTACAGGAATTGCGTTCAATGTGTATGGGAGGGTGACGGTCTGTTCGTGGTAAGGTTCGTAATCGTCGTAAGTTAAAACACCTTCGAATATTCCGCATTGATCGTAGTTGTATATTGCAGATGCTGTCTCATATGTACCAACAAGTGTTTCATTATCACTTGATAATGTAGTAACACTTATACCATTTTGAAAGTACTTAAGTGAACCACTAATGTTTCCTTTTAAATTTGTAGACTGTATAGAGGCATTAGTATTTGTTCCGCTTAAGATGATCGTATATTGTTTTGAACTATCAGGAAATTCAAATAGAGTTTTTTCGTCAATTGCGGCTCCGCTGATTGTAACAGTTTTATTTGCTTCGTCGAGTGTACCACCCAGTTCAACAATCTTATCTATAAATGCTTTCCCACCAAATAAATTCTTCCCACGCACCTTCACTGTCGGATTCACAACACTCTTAATCTCAACTGGATTCTCTGGCGTTGGTGTTCCATCCTGTGATGATTTGCCATATATCATCATATCCATAATCTTTCCATTGTCAGAGTCGGCAAGATGGATTTCACCTTGTGAACTTGCGTAGAATTTGGTGATTTTGGTGGATATATCTTCCTTTAGTGAAGCAACATCCTTTTTATTCTGCTCGATCTGCTTTGATGCATCCTCTACACCTTTTGCAGATTGGGCCGCATTGTCAGCAGAAGTCTTTGCACTTTCAGCTGATGCGACAGCATTTTCCGTATTACTGGCAACAGTCTGAGTGTTTTGTGCTACTTCCTGAGCATTATTCAAAACAGTTTGGACGGCTTCTTCTACAGTCGCTCTATCATTCGCAACAGTTTTAGCATCATTCCCCACTCTGGTTATAATTTTTTCTCCCTCAGTCTTTACGGCATTGACCGATGTATTTTGCTGATTGGTGATTGTATCTATTGCCTGTTGTTTTGTAGTATTAATCTCTTCTTTCGACTGTTCAACCGCTTCGGACACTCTACTGTCAAAGCCGGCAATCTGTCCATTGATATTCTGCTCAGATTCAGATACTGTCTTTCTGGACTGTTCTGCACTCTGAGCAGAATTCGCAGCGCTATTCTTGCTATTTTCCGCTTCCTGCGCCGCCTGGACTGTATCGGAATGTAACTGTTGTACATCTGTCTGGACTGCTTCTATCTCCTGCTGTGCCAGCTCTACTGCTGCTCTGGATGTTTCTACCTGTACGGCTTTTTTAATCACATCGTTATATGCAGCAGTGTATTCCGGTGTCATATCTCCGGGCGCAGCTATCATCTGCCAATGTTCTGAATTGTGCCCCGAATCAGGAGCAATTCCGGTAATCGTTGTCTCCAGCTCTGCCAGGCAGAAGTATGAGCCGCCCTGATACGAAACTGTATCAAGATATTCGTATTCAACTGAAGAATCATACTCTCCTCTCGGATTTAAGGAGATATTCCCTAAATCTGTTTCTGTATAATTATTTACTGTATTTGACATCCGGTACCTCCTCAAACTTTCAGCCGGTATTTCAAACGTGATCCGATTCGTTTAAAATTTACTTTATCAATAGTTGGATCTGAATACATTTTTAAACGGCCCTTGACAACTTTAAAAGCTGCAAAGAAAACATTTCCCGTATCGCCTTTCAGACTTTCATGTTTTTCTTTCACATAATCGTCTATCTCTTTCTTTGCCTGTTCACTTTTCTCGGAAACCTCTTCTGCAGAATCTTTTGCTTCCTGGCTGGCTTTCTCTGCCCGATCAGCAGCATTGTTTACTTCTTCGATTGCCTCCCGGAAGAATTTCTTTTCCTCGGGGGTATCTACAAGCTCTGTGTTTGGGTTGGGTCTTGCGCGGACTGGAATTGTAATCTTGTATTTTGTTTCTCCGGATTCGGTATCTGTGAGATAGATAAAAGCATAGATGTTGTAATTGCATCCTGCTGCTTTCCGGAGGAAACTGTCTGGTATCTGAACCTGTGCAGCTTTATCTTTTACGGCTCCGATCTGGATTAGGGATTCTCCTTCCTGGTCCCGATCAGAAAAGTGGACTTCGAATGTTGTTGGAAGGGAAAGACCTTCTATCCGCAATATCTGTCCATAATCATACTGCCAGAGAGATGTTGTTCTTGCATATATGTAATCGTTAAATGTTGCTGTTATAATGTTGTCCATGTTTTTACCTTCTTGCGCCGGCGCAAAATAAAAGAAGTCTTGCCGGCTTCTCAATTCTTTTCAAGTTTCTGGATCTTTGTTTCAAGATTCTGGATACGTTTCTGCTGATCCTGTATCAGTTTCAGCATTGCTGGGACTACTGTTCTGTAGTTCCAGTCTTCAGTTTGACCGTCATCATTCAAAACAACGCCTGCTGGGAATTGTTCTGCTACATCTTCTGCGTAAAACCCAGGTATTGGTTTTCCTTCGTTTCTATCGCCATGATGCAAATATCCGTCTTTGTATCGGAACCACACGACCGGAACATCTAAAAGTTTCTTAGCTTCAGAGGAAGTCATATTTTTGACATGGTCTTTGTACCTTTTTGATGAAGAGCTTAGTTTATACACAACTTGATTCTTCAAGACAAGTGAAAGACCGCTGGTGCTACTATCCAAGCCAGATATAGCCAGCTGTCCACTGCCGTCAGAAAAGCCTGCACTGTCGGGACCTTTACAAAATATATGCAGTCCATACTTAACTACGCATGCGGTATCTGTGTCATTTTGTGAGAACACTGAGTTTCCGATTTGAAGACGCCCGTCTGCATAAAGCTTTATGTTTCCACTTTTCGACTGAATATAATTTTTTTTGATAATCCATTGTGCGATTGATGCTGCGACAGCATACAAATCTGTTATGTTAAGTTTGTCCGCTTCAATAGTTTTTCCTTTAATGTATGTACCGTTCAGGTACAACTTGCCATCGACATAGGTTAACAAATCACGGGTTCCATTGTCGGTCAGTATATTAAATATCTGCTTTTCCGTTAGCTCTGCATCGTTGATCACTGGGATTGTCATTGTGTCTAACACTGTTTGCGTTACCATGTTCGACGATCTAAATATATATCGAATTGCTGTAACATCTGAGCCCAAAGAAGATAATGAGATTTTAACTGAACCGTCTGCTACAACCATGTTGCGTATGGTACTGAAAGTGTTTCCATCTGTAGTTGTCTGAATCAGAACATTTGCGGCTTGCAGTGTTTTCGTATTTCCTACTTTTTTATAATTCTTAAATGAAATTGTTTCCGGTGTGTAAGTTCCATCTGCAGTGCGAATTACTACCGTCGTATCGGATTCAATATCATACATGGTTGCATTAACCCCAGAAATTCCCTGCTTCTGTTTTACAATCGAAAATTGTTTTTTTACAGATAAAGTGTTGTAAGATACAGTAAACTCTACATATCCGGTATCTGCAGATATGCCGGTTACCGTATAAGTATGCTTGTCTGCAGCCCAGGTTCCGGCGATATCGTGCTCGGTTATTGTATACTCGGCATCATTAGTTACATCCGCCGACCCAAACATCGTCTGAAGGGTTGTACTGCACTCCGGAAATGTTGTGTAGTTCCCGTTTTCATCGGTCGGAACCCCCTGATATTCATTAGTTAAAATTACGTTTAAAGTAGTCTGCTTCCGTGCTTCTTCCTGGGCCTTTTCAATTATTGTCTGATCAATAGACTTATCTGCAAGGATGAATGCTTCTGGGAGTATAATTACTTTCCCATCTTCCGTGACTTTAAATGTTACGTTTTTCCCTTCAGAATCAAGGACTGTCAGGCCTCTTGCGTCAATATATTTACCGGAGAGGGTTCCTGTATTGATCCAGTCCGCATTAATTCCAATGCTGTCCAAAATCTTTGCTATCATGGTACCGTCTACAAGTAAACCTGCATTCCATGTTTTCCCACCGTCTGTACTTACCGCCCAACCTTTTGCATTCAGTTCAAAGACAACTTTTGACTCTTCTAAAGTCGGATGGTCACACATATAATATACTTTGCTTCCATCATCTAGAGTTTTAATAACTGGGTAAAGACCTGCTTGCTCTTTCATTGCCTTTTCCAGTTCTTCCATTGCTTTTTCCCATTCAGTCTTGTTCCTGTTTACACGTTTTATCAGATTCTGATAAATTTTCGTTGCTTCTGAAAATCTTTCTGCACTGTTACGCAATGCTGATTCTGCATCATTTGACATTTGATTGTCCGCATCAGTAGAAAATGTAACATTTGTAAAAAATGTCTTATATGACTTTGATTTGCGATCATATACTATTGCCCCGTCCCCTGCTTCAATCGTAGGGTCCTGCAGTGTGCTGACAGTCATCGGTCTGAACCTCAAACCAACTATTCTTTCACCGATCATAGATGCAATTTCAGAAGCATTATCTTCTGTAATGAATTTATTTCCCTCAATGACACAAGCATATCCTTCCGATCCTGATTTATACGTGATCTGATTTGATTTTTTATCTTCAGCAATCACTTTCACGCAAGTGATTACAACATCATCTGCATCAGTACTTATATCCGTAACAACATTTGTTTTTAACGTATGTATATTATTTTCTGCAGATAAATCCGACATATTGTACCAACCAGCGATCAGTTGTCCATCCTTATTGCATTTCCAGAAATGTCCCGAAATCTGTCCTACCCAGGTCAAAACATCTCGAAATGTTATCGTATCATCATCCGGTTTTTCCTTGATTACATAATCATAATGTTCAAATTGTAAGGAACCTGTTGCTAAAACCATATTGCAGCATTCACATGCATCCTGTACGATCTGAAAAAGCGTAGCAGGGTATACAAGATTACTTTTACCATACCCAACATCAAACTTGTGCATATTATCAAGGCACTCTAGCGTGATAATATCTCCGTCATAGCTTGTCTCATTGACTGTATATATTCCTTTTGACACGGATTCTGTTTCTCCGGATTCAAGTAATAATGATATCTTTACGTCCGAAATTTCAGCAGCTGTAAAATCATCATCAGTAAAATCATCATAAATATTGTTCAGTCTTAATGTAAACTTCTGAGCTATTGCTGCACCTATATCAAAACTACCTGCGTTAGATGTAGAATCATCAATCACAAAACCGTTATCCCACAGCTGGCTGCTATCAACAGGTATTTGTTTACCGGATGCTAATGTAATTGTACAAGATCCTGAAAAATTTCTGTTATCGTCTTCCATTGCTGCCTTAAATGCAGCTGATACATCAATCATTGTTATTACCTCTCAATCACATCAAAGTCAAGCGCGGAATAACGTTCATGGCCTTTTGCCCACCATTTCACATTTGCTTCCATATCACCTGTATAAAATTCCTTTGTTACATCAGTACCAGCTAAGGGATCCCAGTATGTTACCATTACATACTCTGGATCGAATGCCTGAAGAATTGCTGTAATCTGTAACTTTGTCAGGTTTACCCAGCCAAGGCTCAGGGTGCGTTTTTTCGCAACCCTGTTCTTGTGCATCTTAACATCCTGCGTTCTTCCTGCATTTTTCGCAGAAACATCTGATTTCTTCCATTTGAACTTCGAAACTTCTTTGGGCAGTGTCACACCGCCCACTTTTATTACAATATTGTCCATGTGACACCCCCTGTTAAATTGTTTCAGTTACTGCAAAACGGTAATCATATTTCTTCTTGCCCTTACGAACCACCTTGTACAGTGTTTCGCTGTCAGCTTTTAGCGTAAATTCAAGGACAACTTCTTTTTCGGAATCATCCTTATCAAGAAAACCGCTCGCGTTAAATGCATCAAGTACAGCTTCAAATACACCATTCTTGATACCTTCGACGATCTGGCTGTTGTTGGCAACAGCGTTTCTGTTTCCCATCTTACCAACCATCTCAGGACCTGCTTCATTTGCTACGAATAACTGACCCGATTCTGGAAAACCACCTTTCGCGTACCAAGACAGGTTGAACCGTGGCAAAGAGAATGACCAGTTGCCAATATTGATTTTGCCGCCTGACCAGTCCCATCCGATGTGCGGCATTGGAATGTGGATGCTGGAGAATCCGTTCGCAAAGTTCTGAATGATTCCTGCACCGACATCAAATAAGTTTGGTACTGCGTTTCTGATCGTATCAGGAAGTGTGCCAAGCAGATCTGTGAAGCTGGAAACTTTATCGGTAAATCCTTCTCTCAGTCCAGAAATGATATCTGAACCTTTTGACAGGACTTTATTTTTGATATTGCCGATAGATTTCAGTACTTTTCCTGGAATCTCTGCAACGTAATTCAAAAACTTGCTGATATTATCTTTCACGCCTTTCAACAGGCCACTGACAATATATTCGCCTTGTTCGGCCATAACCGTTGACGGCGAGTGAATACCAAATGCATTTTTAAATCCATCAATAATCGGTTTAAATACGTGATTGATTATCCATACACCAATTCCAAGCATTCCGTCTACTATTCCTTTTAGAATGCCTCCTACGATACCCATTCCACTCTCTACGGCTTTTTCTTCAAAATAGTCTTTGGCTGACGATATCGCATCGGACAGCAATCCTCCAAGAAAAGCAGCCAGCCCTCCAATCAAATCTCCGATAATGTGAGCGACTCGTTCTACTATTCCTGTCCAATCAACGGACTCTAAACCCTCACTAACTTTTTCCCCGAATTCATCCCAGTTTGTTGTTTCAATTGCCGTTATGCCGGTATCAAGAATTCCCTTAATGCCACTCGAAAACGTATCTCCTGCCTTTTTGTAATCTACAGATTCTATAGTTCCATTTGCAAAGTCTGATAATGCTTTTCCGGTTCCTATCCAGTCAAAATTATTTACTCCTGTATGGAAGAAATCTAAAACTGTATTAACGCCATTTCCAAGTGACTGACCTGCTAATGTCCAATCAGTAGTCTGGATAAAGCTGTTAAGCGTGTCCGTAATCCCTGTGGCAATATTCCGCACAGTCTCCTGTATCAAATTCCAGTCAAGACCGCCCAGTGCTCCGTTAATACCATTACCAATTGCTTTTCCAAGGCTATCCCAATGGAAATTTTCGGCAAACGTATTTGCCATACCGAAGGCGGTATTGATACCTTGTGCAAGAGTATTACCAACCAGTTTCCAGTCAACTGTTTCAAGAAAACCATTCAGAAAAGTGGCAACACTCTTTGCAATCTTGTTACAGGTGTTCTTGATCTTGTCCCATGGGATGCTGTTCAGTGCGGCATTCAGTTTGTTACCGACCATAGCACCGATTTCTGTAAAATCAGCATTCTTCCAGGCTTGTTTAATCATGTCGGCAATCCCTTTAATCTTTGAAGGAATGCTTTCAGTCTCAAACATATCTGAAGGTGACAGACCACCTGTATCAGCTATTCCACTGTTACTGTCAGAACTGCTGTTATCATCCATCTTGTTGATCTGGTCAAAACTCAGAATGGTACGTTTCAATTCCTCATTTGCTTTTTTGGCATTTTTAGCTGAATTGGCATTACTGTTCAGGCTCTTGGCGTAATCCTGCTGAACTTTTTTCGCTTTAATGTAAGTCGTTTTACCTGTTAATGCACTCGTCAACTGACCAAATGTATTAACTACAGAAATAATCTTCTGGATCAGTGTATTCAGAATAGGTGCGATCACATTCAAAATAGGTGCAAATGCTGCTGCAAATGCATTCTTTAACTGCGTCAGGGAAGACATCAGCATTGAAATACTGTTATTTGTCTCACCACTGTACTGTGCCAGGTTTTTGAATCCATCTACCAAAGCACTTCTAAGCTTATTTACCAGAGTAAATAAAGATCTGATACCAAAAGCATATTTGAGGACATTTTTTAACCCGCCGCCAAGACTACCGGACACAGACTTGTTAACCCCTGTGAACCTTCGTAAAATAGGAATACCGCTTGTAAATTTCTGTATGAGTGCGGCAAATGCACCAGATGTGTGCTTAATTACTGCTGTTACTTTTGTAAGTGCTGATGCAGTACCACTGATAACCTTTTTCAAACCACCCCAGCCTTTTTGAGCAGCGTTAATTCCGAAAAGGCCCACTTTACCGATTCCCCCTATAACCGAACTGCCAAAATTTAAAGCTTGTCGAGGAATAGAAGTTTGTGGTGTTCTCTTGAATGCATTCCCATTTGAAACCAATTCCGATTTTTCAGATACAGCATTAGCTTTTGCATTTTTGTATCTCTCCAGCTGTGCTTCTGCATTTTTTATATCATACTCCAAAGACCTCCATGAACGACTTTCTTTGTCCACTCCAAGAGCTTCCATTTTGTCCCTTTTCTCATAATATCTGTCAAGAGTTTTTGTAGTGTCCTCAATACTATGCCGATAATTTCTGATGGTCTGAACTGCTTCCGTATATTCTTTTGTTGGTGCCTTGATTCCAGATTTCAACTGCATAGTTGTAATTGAACGTTTTAACTTTTGCATCACAGAAACCTGTTTTTTTACAGATTCTGTTGCATCATTCATCTTCATAGCCTGTTTGACTTTTGACGTTTCTGATTTAACAGAATCACTAACACCTCTGGTCACCTTCTGAGCTTTTTCCATTTCTTTCTTGTAAGAAGCTGTGGACGCTTCCAGAATAACTTTCAGTTTTGCAAGTGTATCACCCATACATTTTCACCCCCTTCCCGACAATAAAATAAGCAGGGTTACATTCCCTGCTGCCTTCGTCTGTTAAATTCATCAGCCCACCGTCTGCGCTTGTCCCTGTAATCGGCAAGTTCTGCTTCCAGCTTCTGATGTTCATAATTTTCTTTATCTTCTTTGAATGTTTGTGGGTAAAAATCCCATGGATTACAAAGTTCAGCCTTTTCATTGAACAAGGTTGAAAGGTTCAGTGTCAGAGCCTTTGACAGAATAAAGTTATCACTAATCTGCTGTTTCCTATCTCTTGCTCTGCATCTGACATAACTCTCCATCATATCCATAATCTCATTTAAAGTGGAATCCCAAAATAATTCAGGCCGTATTCCACAATCTAATGCATCCGGGTAAATCGCCCACAAATATTCGCTTGTAGTTGTTACAGTTCTTCGTCTGTTGCTTCCAGAATTTCCGCTGCCATCTTCGGCGTAAAAAAACCAGATACCACCAGAGTCGGAATCACAACATTTTTGTACAGATCAATCTGACTTCCACCCTCTTCAACATATTTGTCAAACAGGTTCAGAATATCATCATACTTAACCCCATGTTCCCACGGAAGCATTGCAGCCTGAATGATAGTAAGCATTACTGACAAGGCTGGCATATCATCGACCAGATGCATGACGTTACATTTATATTTATTTTCCAGCTTTTCAATATTAGACGCTTTAAGTTTCAAACGGTAATCTCTGCCGCCTACTGTCCAATAATGAAAAGGCTTTCTTTTCTTTTTTTCTTCATCCAAATCTACAATTTTTGTTTCCTCTTTCTGATCTTTTACTTCTTCGTCTAAACCACCCATTTTTTATGTCCTCCTGTTTTTATAAAGGACCCGGTATTATGCCGGGTCTGTATAAGTAATATCTGACTGTACCATCATGGTCACTTCAAATTCGATGGCACTATTGACACCACCGCCTGTACGCTTAACAGATACCTGAGCAGCAAAGTCAATTGTGCTTTTATCGGCATCAGTTTCACGAAAATACAATGTTGTTCCATCTTTATCTGCCTGTCTCAACATACGATATGGACAATCAGCTTTTGAATTATCATATTTAAATTTATATGTCATTTCAGGCAGATCTCCGATGCCTTTCTCGTACTTCTTGTGTGGATCAGTCAGAACTGTATTGTCCACCTTTTCCGGATCTGTACCAATGTCAGGGATTTCTTTCAATCCCGGAAGATCCGTATAAGTTGCTGAGCCTCCAGAAGGAGCAGTTTTAGAATAGCCCAGTTTTGCACCATTTGCTAACATTTGTCTTCACCTCTTCTTTTAATTCCAGTACACTATGTCAGAATTCATATCAATGATTCCTTCATAGCGCATTACTTTGTGTTTCAATCCACTTGGATCTGGTACATCACCGCAATAGGTTCTCACCAGTCCAAGTGTAGCTACTGCTTTATCTACTGCAAGAGCACTTTCTGATGTGTTCTGATTATGCCAGATGTCAATCTTATAAGACACTTTTGCTGTCTGTTCAACGTTATCAGTGCGCTCATATACACTGTTATTTTCTTCCACATACTGAATTGCTGGAAAATTCGCCCAGTCTTTCGGATATGTATCTGATACATTCTTAGTAACAGCGAGAAGTGCTGCATATACCTGATCTTTTACATTTTTCATCTTGTCACCTTTTTCAAACTTTTTTCAAGTGTCGCTTTAATTTCTTGTGTTACATCATCCTTTAATTCTGCAAAGGCAGGATACATGAATGGCTGTGCAACCTGACCTTTTGTATAATAACCAATGACTTTGCCGTCTTTTCCTCTTGCAATACCAAAGCCATACTGTTCGGCATCATCTGGTGTCATTGCGTCAGCTGGTATTACCCAACCTGACTGGGAATATACAGGGTCAACGTCCGGAGATATACCATTATGATGTGCTTGTCCTGTGGGTCCAGTACCAAACTCAACATAAGGCGCATATTCTAAATTAGTGTATATCTCACTATGAATCAGGTCCTCCTGTCGTTCTGTACTGACATGAATCGATTGCCTTAATGCCCCACCCCCAGAGCCATATCTTCTGACAGGACATAGCTCTTTGGCCTGTGCCTGAATCCGTAAAGCCTGTTCATGTATTTTTGACTGTAAACCGCCCTTGGCCATATCAACAAGTCCCGAGAACTTCTGCATCAGATCATCACTCATATCTTTTCCACCTCAATTGTCAAAAAACGATATGGTTTAATAGATATAATCTTGTAATCGGGTCTCTGGTCCTTTTTAGTATACAGGCAGATTCCATCCAGTTCCTGAATGTCGGTACCATCTTCAAGTATATAATGAAGATATCCTTTATCATCTGTTTGAATCTTGTATCTGCCATTGAGCCGCATATTTCTGATGTAGTTTAGGCACTGTCCGTATTGCTCCGCCTGGGCTTTTCCGGATGCCGGCCAGGATTCTCCTGAAATGGAAGAGGCAGTACCATATTCTTCGCTGGTACTGCCTTCTGAATCCTTTGTTATAATCCTCTTTTTATGATAATAAGTCTGAATCCTGTTTCTTCGCATTCTCATGAGTTATTCCTCCCACTCTGGCAAGACGGTATCTGTTCAAGATGTCATAGATCTGTCTGGGAGCAGATTCAAATGAATAACTTTCCCCACCTTCGCTTCTGGAAGTCTCGCCTTCTGTCCCCATCCTGTTCAAAGCAATAACCGCAAGATCTCTCACTGCTTTTTCCAGAGGCGTAATGATCACGCTTCTGTTTGTATATCCTTTTACAAAGTCTGAAGCTTCTTCCAGATAGGCTTCGATCAGTTCTTCATTGGTTTCTCCTGTCAGGAGCTTAACTCTTTCTATGTCTTTGGCTTCTGCCATATAATCACCCTTTCAGGATATTGATAAGATCCTGTTTTGCTAAGGCGGAAACTCCTGTGAGTCCTCTTTCCTTAGCCAGAGTCTTTAATTCTTCTACGGTCATTTCTTCAATGTTTTTCGTGGCTTCATCAGCAGAATTTGATGCTGTTTTCTGAGATGCAGCCTCTACAGGTTTAAATCCATCATTTATCAGCTTCTGAGCAGTCACTCCATCTGCTTCTCTTTCCACGTTTTTTCTGATCAACCTCATCCTTCCGCCTCCTGAATGCTTAAATAGATAGAATCCAGCTTATTATCCAGAACCCAAATATCATGGAAACGGCGATAGTCCATCTGCCATGCATTCAGTTTCTGGTTGATTGCCGGGTCAAAGATACGCATGATATCCTGTTTGGTTACTGCGATCGGTGTGGTTATCGGACAAATAAAGAAGTTCAGATTCTTAGCTGTACTGCCCTTCTCGTATCCCCCTTTTTCCTGACCATCTGTCTTGCCATCATTAATCTTGATTGCTGTGTACATACGGTTGGACGGTGTAGAAATCAGCGGAACGCCATCTACGGACGGTACCTGTGTGTCAATGCCGCCTTTAGAAAATGTTACTGCTGTAATCTTTCCTGCAAGTTCCAATTCCAGTTCCATAATGAAGTCTGGCGTTGCCTGGCATACGAGTGGACCGTTGTATCCTTCTCTGATTGCCTTAATGCCCTCTTTTACTTTACGCAGGGCAGATGTTCCTGTTGTTCCTGGAATATAAGAATATCCGATCATTCCAGCTTTATTGGCGGTGATTGTTTCTGTCGCAATCTTTGAAATACGATATGCATCAATCTCCGGAACAACCTGCACTCTCTGAAATTCTCCCATGACAGCTCCTGCCGTAGTTACAAAGTTATTTTCATTGATATCCATCGGATCAAGCTGGAACAGGCGTCCACGGTCCTGAGTCATTTTTCTGGTTTCATATTCCAGAGTAACGGATCCTCTCTGATATCCGTTATCACGATCATAATCTCCCATTCCAGATACGCTCATCTTCGGAATTTTAACTTCTGCTCCACCGTTATAGATTACCTGTCCGGCATTGGCATCCATCCAACCGGTTGTTGCTTCCAATACCGCAATCTTATCAAGCTGATTCTGAAATAAGGTTGCTGTTGCTAATGTATTAATTGCCATATGTATTCACTCTCCTTTAATAAATGCCCATCATTGCATTGAATACCTGCTTTTCAAGGGCTTCCTGTGCATCTGTTCCTGGTGCTTTCTTCGGTGGCTTTCCACCTTTCAATTTCTCTTCCACTGCTGACTCTACCGCTTTCTGGAAAGCAGTTTTGACCTTTTCCATGGACTTCATGCAGGAATCTGCGTCTGTATAATCCAGAACTTCTGCAAGTTCTACCGGAAGATTGTCGCTGACCAGGGTATTCTTTGCTTCTGCCATCAGTTCTTTTCTGGTTACTGCTACCTCTCTGGCAGTCAGATCCTTTTCTCTCTTCTGCTGCAGATATTTTGTTTTTTCATCTTCTGTCATCTTTGCCAGCTTCTCTGCCTCAGAAAGCTTTTCATCTGTCATTGTCTGCCATTTCTTTTGTTCATTGGAAACTGCAGTGTTGATTGCCTTCTGCAGTCTGCGGTCAAATTCTGTCTGATTGTCTCCTGTTTTCAGAAAATCGTCAAAGGATGGCGGATTGTCTGCACCGCCCTGATCCGAACCACCATCTCCACCGGCTCCGCCGCCATTCCCGCCATCTCCGGTCCCAGCATCGTCTCCTTCTGCGAATAACTGCAGGTTCATTGGAACTTTGCACATTGCTTTTACTAATCTGTTTCTCATGTTCTTTCCTTTCTGCCCAGCCTATTCGTTTTCACGCCCGGGCCATTCAGTTTTTGGAGTAGCCCGCTTCTTTTACGTCTGGCGGAAAAAGACACAAAAATAAGACGCTTCACCCCGCGTCTCAGAGGGAGATATTTGGATCACCTATTCCTTTCCCTTGTCTGCTGCTTTTTCAGTTTCTTTTACAATCTCGGCAACGCCTTCATGAACCAAATGATCAGCTCTGGCTTTGTCTACTTCCAGAACTGTTCCTGCTTCAATGATCTTGTTCAGACGTACATCGCTGTAGCGTTTGATGCATTTTACTTTCATCCTGCTCACCTCCTCCCAGTTGCGCCGGCGCAATTACTCTGCAAAAATCCAGTCCTCTGCTAACATGTCTGCCTGAGAAGCCAACCAGCCCATCTGTACACCAGATGTTCCAGCAAAGGCTACCGCCATGTTACCGATTGCATCATGCTCACAGTTCACAATATCTCCGGTAGGTGCTTTATAAGAGATTCCACTTGCAAGCTGAATATACTGCTTCTTGCCGTTCCAGCCTTTTCTTGCTACCTTCATGCCTCTTTTCAGGTACTTAATCGCTTCTCCGAAAGAGAATGTTGCTTCACCGCCAAGTACCGGGCAGTTTGTTTCGTCTGCAACAATCCATTCGTCGGACTGCATATTCATAGTGGTATATTCAACTCTTTGGGTTTCTCTGATGTCAAGTAAGTCACCCTGAGTATCACTGTCCTGAGGTCTGCACTGTATCATAATGGTTTCTTTCTCTGCATCCCAATACCAAAAGCCGCCCCATCCTGGAAGTTTTACTTTTGTTCCCTGTTTCATAAGTTTGAATGCTTCTGAAAATTTCATTGTTTGTGTCCTCCTATTTGTTATGCGTCACTTTTACTCCGAACTCCGGGAGAAAATTAATCTCGTAATGATATTTGTCAACATCTGATCCGGAAATGTCTTCAACCACATACATGGTATAATCATTCAAATATACATAATCTTTCTGGTACTTTCCCTCTGCAGTTTCGATTATCACTTCCAGCTCGTTATCAGAATTATTCTTCAGAGCAAATGTTCCCGTCAGGTCTAACAGAATAGTATCCGTTCTGGCATTCAGAACGGTGAGTTTTCTGGTGACGTTGAAATTATCTGCTTCCTGTGAAATATTCTGTGATACCTGATCTGCTTCTGTGCATCCAGCAAAGGCAGCGCAGATAAAACACGCCAGTGTTATGACTGCAATGACTTTTTTCATCCCTTATTCCTCCGTATAACAGGTATTTGTCAGTTTCTTATACACATCTTCGTACAACTCCTGCTTATCGCCATTGTACGTATACTCTGCATAGATACCGTCACCACTGACTGTAGTGGATACCAGACATTTATAATTCTGTAAGGTCTTGCAAGACCAGACCACAAATACATTGGACAAATCAATTGGTGGGAGCAACGGCGTATCCGCAAGGCCATTCTTGTTGTACCATTCCACCATTTTCTTTTTGCACACGCTCTGGAAATGTGTCATTCCTGTAATAATCATGCTATCCTCCTATTCTGCCGTATAATCTTCGATCACTGCAATGTCGTATTCAATAGCACAGGTATTCTCAATCTTGCATCCCCTAGCTTCCTGCCATCCCTTCGCAAAGTAAGCAATGTCTGCTCCGGACAAAAGTTCCAGAGACTTTCCAAGAAACCACAAAGGTTTAGCACCTGCCGGGGCTGACTGGAAGAAAGAATCAATAACCTCTACGGGTTCTCCTAACTGTCTTTCTACGCTCCTGACCGCTTTCCTGCGTTCTGCAAGAATCTCCTCATCTGTCTTTCCTTTCATTGGCTGACTGATAAATAATTTTTTCATTTTTTTCTGTCCTCTCTTTCTTAAAAATAAGTATAAAAATACCACCGGCCATTTCTGACTGGTGGTTTAAATACGTCCTTCTTTTTTTAATTTCTTAATTTCCTCTTCTGTAAGCTTTCTCGGTTTACCCGGCATTGATACTCTATCCTGAAAGTCTTTATAGGCTTTCTTTTCCTTTGTTTTCATCTTCATACGATCACCTACAATTTTATTTCTGATTGATGGTATCAATTGGTTTGATAATAAATATCATCTCTTATTGATTCAAGCATATAAGTTTTCGGTGTTGCTTCCTGATGTTTGTCCATCCAATATACTGACTCATCTTCTATGAAAAGCATAAAGTCAATTTTTGTATCCACATCTATTTCAAATACTCCATTTTTTTCATGGTTCAGTACTCTCTGAACAAGCTCATTGTCAGGATACATTTCTTTGAGAAATTCGATCTGCTCTTTTTTTAGTTTAAATCTTCGCATTTCCATTGACCATTCTCCTTACGTAGTCTGTATCTGTCGGATTGCATTGGATCAACGAACCCTTATCCGGATTTATTGAAACTGTTCCATTTCTGCCTATATATTTCTGACTTTTTTCTCCGCGAGGATCCGTTCTCACAGGAAACACTTTCACTGGTTTCTCCAGTGCATCCCGTATTCCTTCCACAGTTACTCCCGATCGTGATCTTCCTGTTTTTGGATCTTTCATGGTTCCAATAACTCTCTCCATGAAATGTTTGCTCTGTCCAGTTACTGTTGTTCCCTCTGAAGTCTTTATACCAACAACATTTTTATTGATTTCACCATAAATCTTCTGATAATTCTTAAACCCGGATAATGGAGATATCATCCCCTTATCTACAGAGTGGGTATAAGTTTTAAACAATTCCCACTTCTCAGGTTCATTATACTTCATTTCCTGGAAGTCTGCAAAACGTTTCGGAGCATCTTTACCAAGAATTTTCCGGTATCTTTCATACTGTTTTCTATCGGAAGCTGCATTCTGGACTGCCCTTTCTTCTGCCTCAGCTTTTGTATTGCCTTTTACATATTTTTTATACCATTCCTCATAAGTCATGGAAGCCGGGACAAGTTCAGTCCTGCCTGTTTCTGGATTGTAGGCTCTCCGTTTCATGTTCCTTAACTCATCCTCGTTTATGACACTGATCGTTGTGGATCGGCACCATGGATGCATAGGCGGATAATTTTTTCCTGGTTTTCTGTCTTTTAGTGAAAATATCTTACCATCCAGTTCCCGGCAGATCTTACTAGTTCTGAGGTCCAGAGTTGCAAGATAGCGGTATTTTTCTATTCCGCATTCCTCATAGGATCTCGCAGTCAGTTCTCCGGATAAGAAGCAGCTCTCTGTTCTTACCAGGCGTCTTGCCTGCATAGCTCCTGCACCACAACGGTTCATGATAACTTCTGATGTCTCTCTATCTGTCTTGCCGGTCAGTAAGCTTACAAGTAGTTCCTGTTTCAATGTTTCAGAAAGTTCCTGTGTGTTCTTCCAGATACGCTGTGAATAATGACTTCCAGACCAGTTCATGGAAAGTACCTGGCTAATCTGCTTCTGGCTGATATTTGAAAAGCTAAATCCGTATCCCGTCCGTTTTTGGATACTATAGATTGAATGATAATATGTATCTTCGCAAAGGTTCTGAAAAAAACTGGTATCAAATAACTGTTCCTGCTGGTATACCTCCTGCATAACTGTGTCAATTTGCCGCAGGAGATCCTGCAGTCTTTCTATCCTGACACGGTATGCCGGTGCTTCCAGTTCACGGAGAAGTTCCTGCTTGGTCTTATCTGAATCTTTGTTTCTCAGAGCATTCAGCAGTTCTTCCAGGGATGTCTGGTCCTGCATGGTATTTAGTATGTTCCATGCCTGCGTTTCTGATAAGCCATGCTTAGTCATATACTTTTCAAATATGTCCTTGGCTTTATGAGTAAGCAGCATAGAGGCGTTTCGATATACCTTTACCAGCAGATCTGCTGTTTGTTCTGCATCTTCCATCCGATGATACATATCCCAGGCGGCTCTGTTTTCCCAGTAGGAATCATTCTTCATTTACATCGTCCTTTTTCCTTTCAGGAGGCTTTCCTTCCTTATCCGGAT
>CAKRVX010000027.1 GCA_934409175.1 uncultured Blautia sp. | reverse complement strand
GACTTATGTTGATGCCTAGTATTTTTGGAGAAAATTTATTTGATGACTTTTTTGGAGATTTTCCATTCTATTATGATGACAGAGCAATGAAAGATACAGAGAAGAAACTTTATGGACGTAAAGCTAACCACGTTATGAAAACCGATATCAAGGAATTGAATAATGGATATGAACTGGTTGTAGATCTTCCGGGATTTAAGAAAGACGAGATTCATGCAACACTTGAGAATGGTTACCTGACCATCAGTGCTGAAAAAGGTCTGGACAAGGATGAACAGGAGAAAGAAACAGGACGTTATATCCGCAGAGAACGTTACGCAGGTGCTTGCAGCCGTAGCTTCTATGTAGGAGAAGATGTACAGCAGGAAGACATCAAGGCAGAGTTCAAACATGGTATCCTGACATTATTTGTTCCAAAGAAAGAAGCAAAACCAGCAGTGGAACAGAAACGCAGCATCTCCATTGAAGGATAATAGATGTAGATTATAACAACGGGAGGTCATATTTTGGCTTCCCGTTGTTTGCATAACAGGGATTTGTAAACGGATAGATATGGTCGGATTCAGGCGTAAACAGTTTAGTGGGAAGAATAAGTTTATGAATGAGGGAAGGTGATGATATTGAAGAGAGACTATTATGAAGTTTTAGGCGTTAACAGAAACGCAGATGCAGCGGCGATTAAAAAAGCATACCGAAAACTGGCCAAGAAATATCATCCGGACAGTAATGAGGGAAATGCCACAGCTGCAGAACATTTTAAAGAAGTAAATGAAGCGTATGATATTCTGAGTGATGAAAAGAAGAGAAAACTGTATGATCAGTTTGGTCATGCTGCTTTTGACGAAGGTGCCGGTAATTATGGCGGAGCCCAGGGTAGTCCATTCGGCAGTGGTTTTGGCGGAAGCCAAGGCAATCCATTTGGCGGAGGTTTCCAGGGATCTTACAGTGATGGTAATGGTTATCATGAATTCCATTTTGAAAATGGGGAAGACATGGATGATATACTGAAGAATATTTTTGGCGGCGGCTTTAAGAAGGGTAAATCATCCAGTGGCTTTGGCGGAAGCAGCTACGGAAGTGGCGGCAGTGGATTCCATGGCAGCGGTTTTGGCGGCTTTGGAAGCAGTGGCTTTGGTGGCTTCGGCAGCGGCAGTGATTTCCACAGTCAGGGCTTTGGCGGTTCTTACAGCAGTAAGGGTGAAGATCTTCATGCAGATGTGGATGTAAGTTTTGATGAGGCTGCTTTTGGCGGCAAGAAAGTGATTCGTCTGCAGAGCAGTAACGGCGGTGTCCAAACCTACGAAGTCAATATTCCGGCAGGTATTGAATCCGGTAAGTCAATCCGATTAAAGGGAAAAGGCCATCCGGGAATCGGTGGAGGTGAAGCCGGTGATCTGCTCCTGAAAGTAAATGTTCAGGATAAACCGGGATACAGACGGGAAGGCAGAGATGTTTATACGACTGTAAACATTCCATTTACAACTGCTGTATTTGGCGGCGAAGCGAAAGTTCATACTATTTACGGTGACGTTATTTGTAATATCAAACCGGGAACACAGTCAGGAACTAAGATTCGTTTAAGAGGTAAAGGTATTGTAGCTATGAATAATCCGTCTGTACACGGTGATGAATATGCAACCGTACAGATTGAAGTTCCGACGAACCTGACACAGGAAGCAAAACGAAAACTGAAAGAATTTGAACAAGAATGTAATGGCAGCCGCAGAAGCCGTGGATTTGGAAATGGGAGTGCGGCGTGAAGAGTAATAAAGAATGCTTTTGATCATATAATGAAAAAGCTTTATATAAAATTGGAAAAGATACATGCACAATGAAGCAGCAGTGCATGTATCTTTTTGTATTTTTTATGATCTGAAAAATCCTCCGGATAGGGTCTTTGTTTATCTGGGTTCTTTTCCATCGCGGAAGAGCATCATCATTTCCTTAGTCAGGCTGATGTTATTTCCCTGGTCCGGAATTTTGCCGCGTTCTACCCATTGGGCCATGGAGAGTTCCTCATGGTCTACAGTGAGTGTGTCATCGCCGTCTACATCACAGAAGAATCCAAACAGCAGAGATCCACTGAAAGACCATGGCTGGCTCTTGTAGTAGCGGAGATTTTTCACTTTCAGACCAACTTCTTCCATAACTTCTCTGTGCACCGTTTCTTCAATTGTTTCACCAATTTCAGCAAAACCTGCGATCAGAGCATAACGTTTAAATTTGCGTCCTTCGTATTTAGAAAGAATGATCTTATCCCCGTTTGTAATCCCTACGATAACTGCAGGGCAGAGAACCGGATATTCATGATTGCCACAGGACGGGCACTCCATCATACGTTCCTGCTGGCTGTGAACCATTGGTTTTCCACAGCAGCCGCAGTATTGACGTTTACTGTACCATTGAAAGAGCTGATGTCCTGTGATTCCGGCAAATGCCAGGTGCTGGGGTTGTGCAGTACGCAGTATTCGGACATCCTGAAATTCATAGTTTGGAAGGAGCATAGCATCCAGATGAGGAATCAGGTAAAAGCGTTGCTCATCAATGGAGAAGAGATAAACATAATTGCTGTAAAGGTTATCAATTTTGCCTTCTAATTCCTGGAAACGTGGGAAAGTGATCGCCTCTTCACGTTCCTGACGGGGAAGAAGAATACGGCCTTTTTCGTAGGCAAGAATAAAACTGTATTTATCCGGTGCGGAGGGTTTATATTCATTGTGGTAAGTATGCGGTGCAATATCCTGAATCATGATGTAGTTATCCTTTTCTTTATTTTAATTTTAATGAAAAAATTCCATAATATTTTGATAATGAGCGGTAAAAATAATAAGGGTTCATTGTCTGCTCATAGTATATTCCCGCAATTTTGCAAAAGCAAGGGATAAATATTATTCTGAAAAAATATATGACAACAGATGATTTTAATGATAATACATAAAAAATTCGTAGGTATACAAAAAAAACCAGATAGTTTATAATAGAAATTTGGAAGGATTAAAATAATGTACGTGTAAACAGGGAGGAAAAGGATTGAAGGTATTAATAGCAGATGATGAAATAAAGGTATGTCGGCTGATCCAGCACCTTGTAGATTGGGATGCCCTGGAAATGGATATTGTTGGTTTTGCAAATGATGGAAAAACTGCTTATGAAAGTATTTGTGAAAAGAAACCGGATATTGTGATTACAGATATACGTATGCCGGTGTATGATGGACTTGAACTGATACGCAGGGCAAAAGAAGTGAATCCGGAGATTAATTTCATAGTAATCAGCGGTTACAGTCAGTTTGAATATGCACAGCAGGCAATCAAGTATGGGGTAAAAGACTACCTGTTGAAACCATTAAAAAAGAGAGAACTGGAAAACTCATTAACTGAAATTAAAGAATCACATGAATCTCTGATTAAGAGTACCAGAATCAGAAACGAAATGGAATCTATCATTGAAGCATCCAGAGAACATATACGGGAGAATTTTCTTATGAAAACGCTCCAGAACTCAGCAACTAATCCGCTAAAAGCAGATATGAGTCTGGAACAGTTGAATGAACAGTATGGTTGTAAATTTCATAAAGGATTTTTTACAGCAGTCAGAGTCAGGCCATTTTTCTCAAAAAATTCGGACAAATCTGCCGGTGACAGTGAAGAATTTGTAATGAACAAAATTCATCAGATGGTAAAAGAAAAATTGGAGATATACTGCGAAACTTATATGTCTACAGTATATCAGGATGAAATCGTATGCATTTTAAATACAGCGGATAAAGAGATTGAACCAGTCAGGAAAAAGCTAAAACATTTGATAGTTAATGTATCTAATTTGAAAACTGTATTTCCTGATATCAGAATAAGGATCGGACAGGGAAATACATATAGTTCTTATATGGGAATCACGGATAGTTTCCGAGAGGCAGAACTGGCGATCATGAATCGAATGGGCGAAAATGAAGATACATATATCTGCTACAGTGAAGACAGTAAAAGTGGAAAAACTAAAGAAGAAATTTTTGACAGTGGTCTGCGAAATGAAATCCTGACCTATCAGGAAAGAATGGATATTGAAGGAACTCTCCGCCTTGTTGACAAGGTTGGAGAGAAATTGAAGCCATTTAAGTATGACGGAAAACTGGTTTATGAAGTTTTTGGTGAATTAGTTGAAACATTGCGGTTTGGTATGAAATATTCTCGTGAAGGCAGAAATCTTTTTCTGATTGAAGATTATAAAAAACAGTACAGAAGGATATGGGATTATGATGAACTCTTTCAGTGGATCAGATCGGATCTGTCCCGGGTGCATCAGGCTTACATGAAGAATATTCAGGATGAAGAGAGTAAACCGATACGTGATGCAAAGAAATATATCCATGATAATTTCAATAAACATATCAGTCTGGAGAATGTCAGTGAGTATATTGGATTTAATGCTGCCTATTTTTCTACACTCTTTAAGAAAGAAACAGGAAAAAATTTCCTTGAGTATGTGACAGAGCTTCGTATCCAAAATGCAAAGAACTATCTCATACAGACTAATTATGACATTGCGGAAGTAGCATCTGCAGTAGGATATAATGATCTGAAATATTTTTCTAAATTGTTTAAGAAGACAACAGGATTGAATCCTTCAGAATTTAGAAAGTTATATAGTTAATCAAAATGTGCA
The DNA here is from genome assembly GCA_934409175.1 of uncultured Blautia sp. Taxonomy (GTDB): domain Bacteria; phylum Bacillota; class Clostridia; order Lachnospirales; family Lachnospiraceae; genus Blautia_A. Next base: position 16,253 of record CAKRVX010000027.1, on the reverse strand, counting down.
GGTGCAAAAAAACTATGAAAAAAAGAAATATATTTAGCAGACAGGCAGTTAATTTTCTGTGGATTCTTCTGGGATTAGGAGCAGGTCTTCAGTTTATAGAAGTTATATGGGCTGCATCGATAGGATATCTGGGATTCTTTTCTATGATGGTGGTTATTGTGACAGAGATAGTTATTACAGGAAGCATTTATGTGATTATTTATAAGTTTCTTATCAAACCATGTAATGAGACCAGAAAATTATTCAAACATTTTATACAGAGTGGAAGTTTTCAGGAACTGATTGATCAGGATTATCAGATTTTTCCAGAGCAGAATGAAGTAATGCAGAAGCTGGATTCCATATTGGATAAAAAGAACATTATTGAGTTATCGACAAAACATGCAGAACTTCTTGCACTGCAGAATCAGATCAATCCTCATTTTCTGTATAATACGCTGGAAGCAATACGAGGAGATGCGCTATGTGAGGGAATTGATAGTATTGCTGATACGACGGAAGCATTGTCTACATTTTTCAGATATACCATCACGGATACAGGAAATCTGGTTTCAGTAGAAGATGAACTGGAGAATATAGAGAATTATTTTAAAATACAGCAGTATCGTTTTGGAGATAAACTGGATATGAGAGTTAATTTTCCGGATGACTATGCAAGGATCCTGGAATGTAAACTCCCTAAACTTACTTTGCAACCTGTAGTTGAAAATGCAATTTTCCATGGTCTGGAAGCGAAAGCAGAAGGTGGAGTTATCACCATTTCACTGGAGATGACAGAGAAGAAACTTCTGATTAATATTCATGATGACGGAATTGGAATTGACGAAGAAGAGCTTATAAAGATCAACCAGAGACTGGAGGTAACTTCAGGGCCGCTGACAGAAGAGAAGCGTAAAAGTGGAGGTATTGCTTTGCCGAATGTATCCAGGCGTATTAAGCTGTTATTTGGGGATGAATATGGAATACATATTTATAGTATTCCTAATCTTGGAACAGAAGTCAGGATATCGGTACCGATCATTACAAACAGGGAGCAGAGAAATCAGTGAAAAGAGAATTACTGAATATAGAAGGCGGAAAGATAAAAAAAGGGAATAACGTTATATTTGATGACTTGTCTCTGGAACTGTTTCAAGGAGAAATAACAGGAATCGTATTCGATGATATTCTGGAACAGAAGCTCTTTATTGATATGCTGCTTGGAGATGTTTTACTTTATTCAGGAAAGATTTTTGTAAATGAGGAAAGGAAAGCTTATGAAGAAGCTGCCAGATTGTTAAAACAGCAGGTGGCGGTGATTGGTTCTAAAAGTAAATTATTGCCTTCTATTACGATAGAAGATAATATATTTCTTTTTTCGGACAGAAAACTGTTTCTGGATCAGAAAGAGTATAGAGAACGTTTCCAGAAGTTAAGGACGGAACTGGATATTTCGGATGATATGCCTCATAAAGTCAGAAGTTTATCTGCCAAGGAAAAGGTTATTATAGAATTACTTAAAGCCTATGAGGAAAGAAAGAAAATTGTAATTCTGGATGAGATTACCAGTCTTTTATCAGAAAAGGACCTGGGAGAAGTGTTTTCTCTTATTGACAAAATGAAATCCCAGATGTCATTCCTGGTGACAGTAGGATTTGAAGATTTTATTATGGAATGGTTGGAATATATTGCAGTTGTTCAAAATGGAAGAACTACATTTGTATCTGGGATTTCTCAGTTAAACTGTAAATTGAGCAAGGTTCTGAAAGCTCTGATATATGAAAATAAGGCGGAGACATTTGGAGCCTATGGGCAGAAAGTAATAAATGGGCAGAACAATGTATTAGAAGTAAGAGATGTAAGTACCTGTTATCTGAAGAATCTTAATTTTACGTTGTGTTCTGGAGAGCTGCTTAAGATTTATTATTCAGATGAAAAAAGCAAGAGCAGTTTCTGGGAAATGTTTTCGGGAGAAGAGAGCATTGAAGAAGGACAGATTTATATTTCTGAGAAATTGTATAAGGTATCAAATATGAGCCAGGCAGTACGTGAGGGCGTAGGGTTTATAACAGAAGCACCGTATAGGAGCATGATCCTGGATAATATGAGTGCAACGGAAAATGTAAGTGTGCCGCTGCATGAAAAGGTAAGAGGATTCTGGTTTGCGAAAAAGTATACCAGAAGTGTAAGCGATTTTCTTCAGAATGATGAGCTGAATAAGAAGAAACTGAAAAATATCGGAAATGCAGAACTACAGAAGCTGGTCTATGAAAAATGGCTGGTGTATCAGCCAAAGATTGTGATCATTGAGAATCCATTTACAGATATGGATATTAATATGAGGGAAATTACAAGAAAAATGATCGGAGCATTGCAGAAAAGAGGAATCGGAGTAATTCTTCTTACTGCTAATTTTGCAATCATGAATAAAATCAAGGGAGAATCCATGTTTCTTAAGCACGGTGTGCTGACAAGAGAAGAAGAATGGTAAAACGAAAAAAGGCGAATATGCAATAATGATAAAAATTTTGGATAATTCGTCTTTTTTTTGTACAAAAAATAAGAAACAAAAGAATGCCCCCCTTAATCTAAATATCAAAAGTTGAAAAAATAGTCCCTCAAAGTTAACATGAATATACAAAATAACAAACGCGTAAAATAAACTAATGGGAGGGTTTACAAATGAAGAAAAAGTTATTAAGTGTCTTAATGGCAACAGTAATGGTAGCCGGTGTTGGCGGCGTAGGTGCAGCACAGGTAAAGGCTGATGATGAGAAGATTCTTGGCGCAGGTATTTATTCAGCTTCTGATAACTTCAACTCTTATATTGGAAAAGCGATTACAAATGCATGCGATGGAATCTTTAAAACAAACATCGAAGATGGACAGAATGACCAGTCCACACAGAACAATCAGGTTGATACAATGCTGGCTAAAGGCGCTTCTGCAGTTGCAGTTTCTGTATGTGATGTAACAGCAGCTCCGACACTGATCCAGAAATGTAAAGACGCAGGAAATGTTCCGATCATTTTCTTCAACAAAGAGATAACAGATTACGATGTAATTAATTCTTATGAAAATGCTTATCAGGTAACATCTACAGGTGGAGATTACGGTGCATCTATTCAGGCACAGATGGTAATCGACTACTGGAAAGAACATCCGGAAATGGATAAAAATGGTGATGGAAAATTACAGCTTGTATATCTGATGGGTGACCCGGGACATACAGCATCCCAGCCGAGATGTGATTATCTCAAGAGCACGATCGAAGATGCAGGAATTGAGATTGACCTTCTTGCAGAAGATACAGGAATGTGGGTAACAGCAACTGCAAAAGAAAAAATGGATGCATGGGTATCTAAATACGGTGACGAAATTGAATGCTGCGTAGCAGGAAACGATGCAATGGCACTTGGTGCTTTATCAGCAGTAGAAGCAGCCGGATTTAATACAGATGGAGAAGAAAGCAGCAAATACATTCCGATTTATGGAATTGATGCTCTTCCTGAAATTCTTTCCAAGATTGAAAGCGGTGAGATCACAGGTTCCGTATTACAGGATGCTAAGACTCAGGGACAGACAATTGTAAAAATGGCAGAGAACCTTACAAATGGTAAAGACGCTATGGATGGAATCGAAGGTGTAGAAATGGAAGAAGAAGCAAAAGCTGTACGAGTTCCATATCAGGCAATCACCAAAGATAATCTTGATTTAGCAAAGTCAACTTATGAATAAAAAATAACTGATTTTACAGGCAGGCATTCGTTTTAAACGGATGCCTGTAATAAAAAAGAGGGAAAGGATTTTAAAATGGGAACAGAATATATATTGGAATTAAAGCATATTTCAAAATCGTTTCCTGGTGTAAAAGCACTTGACGATGTAACGTTATGTGTACGTCCTGGAACAGTGCATTCTCTTATGGGAGAAAATGGTGCAGGTAAATCCACATTAATGAAATGTCTGTTCGGTATTTATTCATTTGATGAGGGCGAAATCATTCTGGATGGCAAAAACATTAAATTTTCCAGCCCATCAGAAGCATTACAGAATCATGTATCCATGGTGCATCAGGAACTGAACCAGGTATTAAATCAGACAGTTATGGAAAATATGTGGCTTGGAAGATTTCCAATGAAGCATGGTCTGGTAGATGACCAGAAAATGTATGAAGACACAAAAGCGATTTTTGATGATTTGGATATTCAGGTAAATCCGAAGGTTAAGATAGGAACCCTGAAAGTTTCACAAAAACAGATGATAGAGATTGCAAAAGCAGTTTCGTATAACTCAAAAGTAATTGTAATGGATGAACCGACTTCATCGCTTACAGAGAAAGAAGTAGAGCATCTTTTTAAGATTATAGAGAAGCTTAAGAAAAAGAATACCAGTATTATTTATATATCACATAAAATGGAAGAAATTTTGCGTATTTCTGATGATGTAACAGTCATGAGGGATGGCAAGTGGATTGATACAAAACCTGCCAGTGAGTTGACCATTGATAAGATCATCAAAATGATGGTTGGACGAGAATTAAAAGACCGTTATCCGGAAAAGAAAGCCAAGATAGGCGATGTATTAATGGAAGTAAAAGACCTCGGTACATTAAATCCAGGATTTGAGGGCGTTAATTTTCAATTACATAAGGGAGAAATCCTTGGAATCGCCGGATTAGTAGGATCTAAGAGAACGGAAATCCTTGAAACATTATTTGGCATAAGAATGAAAGGCAAAGGTCAGATACTGGTAAAAGGAAAAGAAGTTCAGAACAGAAGTCCAAAAGAGGCAATGGCGAATGGATTTGCAATGCTGACAGAGGAACGAAGATCGGATGGTATTTTTGGAGGTTTGAGTGTTGGATTTAATATGACAATTTCCAATTTGCCGAAATATCAGAAGACGGGACTTTTAAACGGAGAAAAAATGAAAGCAGATATTACCAAAATGATAAATGCCATGAAAGTAAAAACTCCGTCAATGAAGTCCAAGATCGCAAACCTTTCAGGAGGAAATCAGCAGAAAGTAATTCTGGGCAGATGGCTGCTGACAGATCCTGATATCCTGCTCTTGGATGAGCCTACCAGGGGTATTGACGTAGGTGCTAAATTTGAAATCTATCAGCTCATCAACCAGCTGGCTGAGCAAGGAAAAGGAATTATCGTAGTAAGCTCAGAAATGCCGGAACTGTTTGGAATTTCCGACAGGATTCTGGTTATGAGCAATGGACATCAATCAGCTATATTTGATTCAAAAGAAGTAGGACAGGTAGATGTTATGCAGGCAGCGGCCCGATTTATCTGATCTTTCAATACGAACTCAGGAGGGGATTCTGGTGAAAAATTCAAAGAACATTTCAATTAAAGAACTTATTGCTGAAAAAGCAATTTATCTGGTTTTTATTATCCTGTTAGTTGCAATTGTGGTAGTAGAACCAAGATTCTTATCATTCAATAACTTTAAAAATATTTTTGCGCAGTCATCAACTAAGATCATTATTGCATTAGCAGCCGGAATGGTACTGGTAGTGCAGGGCGTTGACCTTTCCACAGGACGTATGATCGGTCTGGCAGCAGTTATCTTCGCATCTTTAGTTCAGAATCCGGACTATGCATACAGAATGTATCCGAACTTAAAAGAGCTTCCGCTGATCGTTCCATTATTACTGGTACTGGCAATCTGTCTTGTACTTGGTGGAATATCCGGTGTGCTTGTTGCAGTATTTAAAGTACCGCCGTTTATCGCAACGCTTGGTATGCAGTTGATCTTATATGGTGCATCTTCTATTTATTTTGACCGTCCGCCATATGGTGCACAGCCAATTGGTGGTATTGATTCAAAAGTAACTCAGATTGCAATTGGTTCCATTGGAATCGGAGACTTCCAGATTCCGTATCTGATCATCATTGCCGCAGCAGTATGTGTAGTTATGTGGATCGTATGGAATAAAACAAAATTTGGTAAATATATGTTTGCAGTAGGTGGTAACCCGGAAGCTGCAAAAGTATCAGGTGTAAATGTTATAAAGACACAGATTATGGTTTACGCAATTGCAGGTATGATGTATGCATTTGCAGCAGCTCTGGAAGTAGGACGTATCGGAAGTGCCTCCAATACAACCGGTAACGGATATGAAATGGATGCAGTTGCTGCCTGCGTAATCGGCGGTGTATCTCTTTCAGGTGGTGTTGGTAGTGTCGGCGGTATCGTAATTGGTGTTCTGATGTTCACAGTTATCAATTATGGCCTTGCATTCATCGGTGTAAACATGTACTGGCAGTACATCGTAAAAGGTCTGATCATTCTTCTTGCTGTTATCATTGATATGAGAAAATATGCCAAGAGAAAATAATTAAGAATATCAGGCGGGGCGTACTCACGAAAGGAGAAGTTAAGGATGAGAGATGTAGTAAAAAGAACAAAACTTACAGAGAATTGTTCCAAAGAAACAATAAAGAAATATGTAGATGAAGTGATCAAAGAACTTACACTGGATGAGAAGATCGGTGTAATGTCAGGCCAGGTTACAGAGAAGAAATTACTGGATGATCTGTTCCTGATCGAACACTATAATGTAAAGCCATATCCGACAAAAGCAGTAGAACGCCTGGGAATCCCGAATATCCGTTTCGTAGACGGACCAAGAGGTGTTGTTGCCGGATCTGCCACCTGCTTTCCTGTTTCTATGGCAAGAGGTGCCAGCTTTGACCGTGATTTGGAAGAGAAGATTGGAGAAGTGATCGGTGCAGAGGTTCGTGCAGTGGGCGGAAACTATTACGGCGGTGTGTGCATCAATCTTCCAAGAAACCCACGCTGGGGCCGTGCACAGGAGTGCTACGGAGAAGATACCTATCATCTGGGAGAAATGGGTGCAGCTCTGACGAGAGGCGTTCAGAGCCAAAATGTTATGGCATGCATTAAACATTTCGCAATGAACAGTATTGAAAATGCGAGATTTAAAGCTGATGTGCATGCAGATAAGAGAACACTTTTTGAAGTATATCTTCCTCACTTCAAGAGATGTATTGAAGAAGGCGCAGCTTCTGTAATGGGAGCATACAATAAAGTTTATGGAGAACAGGCATCTGAGAGTAAATATCTGTTAAAAGATATCCTCAGAGATAAATGGGGATTCGAGGGATTTACTTTATCTGATTTCCTCTGGGCTGTAAAAGATGGTCCAAAGGCAGTAAAGAGTGGAATGAATGTTGAAATGCCATGTATCTGCCATTATGCAGAACAGATCCCTAAAGCAATTGAAGACGGAACTCTTGCTATGGAAGATGTAGATGAAGCAGTTGGTTATATTCTTCGTACTGTACTCTATTATGAGACAAGAAAAGATCCACAGGAATATACAGAAGATATTCTTGCATGCCCGGAACATGTAGCAGTAGCAAAGAGAGCAGCAGAAGAATCGATGGTACTTCTGAAGAATGAAAATCATGTACTTCCGCTTGATAAAGAGAAAACAGAGAAGATTGTGGTTCTTGGAGTACTGGGAGATACAGAAAATATCGGCGACCATGGTTCCAGTAAGGTTCATCCATATTATACAGTCACACCATTTAAAGGCTTGATGAAAAAAATGCCGAAAGCACAGATCCTTTATAATGACGGAAGCGATCTGGAACGTGCAAAAGAACTTGCAGCAGATGCTGATGCAGTAGTGATCGTTGCCGGCTATATCCATAGCGATGAAGGAGAATATCTGGCTGATAGAAGTGATATTGCCGGAATGGGCGGAGACAGAGCAAGCATGAGACTTCATCAGAGAGATATCGACCTGATTCATGGTGTAAAGGGTGTTAATCCGAATACCGTCGTTTCCATTATCGGAAGCAGTGCGATTCTGATCGATGAGTGGGAAAAAGATGTTCCTGCAATTATCTTTTCCTTCTACAGTGGAATGGAAGGCGGAAATGTACTGGCAGATATTCTGTTCGGTGATGTTTGCCCAAGCGGTAAACTTCCATATACAGTAGCACTTTCCGAAGACAGCTATCCTGATTTTGATCCTGACTGCACATATGCAGAGTATGAATATTATCATGGCTACTGCAAGATGGATAAAGAAAACATTCCTGTTCTGTATCCGTTTGGCTATGGTTTATCCTATACAACATTTGACATCAGCGAGCCGACAGTTGAAGTATTTGATAAGACAGCAAAGATTTCTGTTAATGTAAAGAATACCGGAGATGTAAAAGGCGCAGAAGTTGTACAGCTTTATATCGGATGTGAAGGAAGTGCTGTAGATCGTCCGATTAAGATTCTGAAAGATTTCGCAAGAGTAGAGTTAATGCCGGGAGAAGAGACTAAGGTTTGCCTTCAGGTAAAATCACAGGATATGGCTTATTATTCAGAAGAAAAAGATGATTTCGTAGAAGAGGATATTACATATATTGCATATACAGGTGACTGCAGCTGCAAAGAAGCATTAAAATCTGTGAAATTTAATTTTGGACAATAACAGGGAGAAAATACTATGAGAATTGGTGCGGATTATTATCCGGAACACTGGGACAAAGAGCGCTGGAAAATAGACGCGGAGATGATGGTTAAAGCAAATATCAAAGTGATCAGAATCGGTGAATTTGCATGGAGTCTTTATGAACCGGAAGAAGGAAAATATGAATTTGAGTGGATGGATGAGGCACTGGATTTCTTTGGAAAATACGGAATTAAGGTTGTAATGTGTACACCTTCTGCTACACCTCCTAAGTGGATGGTAGATAAGTATCCGGATATTCTCCAGAATGATATTCATGGTAATCCGAAGCTCTTCGGAACAAGAAAACATTATTGCTTTAACAGCCAGACTTACAGAGAAAAAACAAAGAAATTAAATACTCTTATTGCAAAGAGATATGCAAAACATCCTGCAATTGAGGCGTGGCAGGTAGATAATGAACTGGGCTGGTCAAATACAACCAGATGTTACTGTAAATCCTGCGAAAATCGTTTTCGTAACTGGCTGAAAGCGAAATATGGTACCATTGATAATCTGAATAAAACATATGGAACCACTTTCTGGAGCCAGACATACAGAAACTTTGATGAACTGATCATTCCGAAGGCAGGCGCATGCTATGATACTTGCCATGATACACAGGGACAGAATCCTGCACTGTTGTTAGATTATTATCGTTTCTGCAGCGATTCCGTAATTGAATTTACTAAAGAATCTGTAGATACAATTAAAGAATATTCTGATCGTCCGGTAACCAGCAATCTTCTGGATGCTGCAATTAACTCTGGAACAGGAATTGACTACTTTAAGTTATCCAAAGAATTTGACTTCGTAACATGGGATAATTACATTGAATTCCAGTGGGGAAAAGCAAAACCGGAAACAGTATCAAGAGACCATGCATTACTAAGAAGTTATAAAAAGAAACCGTTTTGGGTTATGGAACAGCAGTCCGGTCCTTGCGGATGGAGCAAGATGGGTCCGACACCAACACCTGGAAAACTCCGTCTGTGGACATACCAATCTGTAGCAAATGGAGCTGACACAGTTGTATACTTCCGCTGGAGAGCATGCCCGTTTGGAACAGAAGAACTCTGGCATGGTATTTTGAATCATGATGGAAAACCAAACAGAAGATATGCTGAGATCTCCCAGGTGGGAGCAGAAATGGAAGAATTAAGTAAGAGCTATCAGGCACTGATGCCGAGAGCACGTGTTGCGATCATTAAATCTTTTGACAGTGAATGGAGCCAGTCCATCCATCGTCAGGTAGAGGGATTATACTATGATTCCTTACTGCTTGATTATTACCGCCCATTCTGGAATATGGGAATTCCGGTAGATTTTGTGACAGCAGAAGAAGACTTAAATGGTTATGATCTTGTCCTTGCACCAATGCTGATGATGGTATCAGATGAAGGAAAGAAGAACATTGAGTCTTATGCACAGGCAGGTGGAAAAGTTCTGTTCTCATTCAGAAGCGGAATTAAAGATATGTATAATAACATGCTTACAGAAACTGTACCAGGTGTATTTGCAGACCTGGCAGGTGTAGAAGTTGAAGATTATGATCCACTTCTTGAGAAAACAACAGCTGCATCCGGTGTATTTGGCAACGGAACTGCACATATGTGGTGTGATGTAGTGAAACCGGTTACTGCAAAAGTACTTGGCAGATATACTTCTGATTTTTATGCAGGTGAAGCATGCATGACTGTAAATCAGACAGGAAAGGGTGAGGTATATTACCTTGGCTGCGATCTGGATGAAGATGCTATGAAACTTCTGGCAGTTTATCTGGGAAGAAAAGCCGGCATTGATATGGATCTGTACAAAGTTGACGGCGTAGAAGTTGTAGACACTACAGATGGAACAAATGATGCATTATTTGTTATGAACTATAATGATCATTCGGTTGTGGTTTCAGCAGAACAGCCATATGAGAACATGATCACACATGAGGCAGTAGAGAATGTTATCGAATTAAAACCATATGACATTGCAATCTTAAAAAAGAAATAAATCAGAAAATAAAATACCAGAGACAATGAAAAGAGTCATTCCATGATGTTGTGTGGAATGGCTCTTTTAAATATAACTTTAAAAAAGTGGTTTCAGCAGTTGTTTATAGCTGATTTTGAAAATAATCTGAAGTGTTATCAGACTTATTCTTCAGTTGGGAACACAACTGTAAGCAGCATCTTGAAATCTTCCTGCGCATATACGGCGTGTGGGATAGTAGCCGGCATGATCAGGGTTTCGCCTGCATTTACCAGATGTTCTTTTCCGCCTACTGTAAATTTTCCTGTTCCTTCAAGTACGTAAACCATTGCGTCACCTTTGGAGTCGTGGGTACTGATCTCTTCGCCTTTGGAAAAGGCAAATAATGTAAGGCTGACATAAGGATTCTGTGCCAGAGTTTTGCTTACGATCTGACCATCCTGGGCAGAAACCAGAGATGCAAGATTTAATACTTCTTCATGTTTGATATTCTTAATAAATTCCATTATAAAAATCCTCCTGTGGTTATTCTGTTTTCTTTTTTTAAGTATACCACATACAATATAAAAGATGAGTTGTTATAACAACATATTCCCAAAATAATAAGCAGTGAAAAAAATAAAAAAGTGTATTGCATTCTGAAGATACGAGTGGTATAATCAACACAAAAGATTGGTAATACCAAAAAGAAAATGAGTAATACTTCAGGAGGAATTTTACGATTATGGGTTATGTAAAATGGAGTTATGACACATTAAATACTTTTTGCCACGATGTATTCCGCAAATTCGGTTTCAATGAGGAAGAGACCGATATTATCAAAGATGTTTTACTTACTGCGGATCTGTACGGAATTGAGAGCCATGGAATGCAGCGGATGGTAAGATATGATAAAGGAATTGAAAAGGGAACCATTCATCTGGATGCGAAGCCGGAAGTTGTATTTGAGACACCTGTATCAGCAGTCGTTGACGGACATAATGGAATGGGACAGCTGATCTCCCATTTTGCAATGGAGAAAGCAATTGAGAAGGCAAAGAAAACAGGTGTTGGTTTTGTTTCTGTAAGAAATTCCAATCATTTTGGTATAGCCGGATATTATGCGGAAATGGCTTCCAAGCAGGGATTACTTGGTATGGCATGCACTAACTCAGAAGCGATTATGGTACCTACTTTCGGTCGAAAGGCTATGCTGGGTTCCAACCCGATTGCAGTAGCCATGCCTGCAGAACCTTATCCATTCCTCTTTGACTGTTCCACAACAGTCGTAACCAGAGGAAAACTGGAAATGTATAACAAAATGGGTAAACCTCTTCCAGAAGGATGGGCTCTTGGTGCTAACGGCCATGAGAGCACGGACGCACCGGATGTACTTGCAAATATTGTCGGCAAGAAAGGCGGCGGCATTATGCCTCTCGGCGGAAATAAAGAAGTAAGCGGCAGTCATAAAGGTTATGGATATGGAATGCTTTGTGAAATCTTCAGTTCTATTTTCTCTATGGGTGTTACTTCTGATAAATGTTGTACTTTTAAAGACAAAACAGGTATCTGCCATGGATTTGCAGCCATTGATCCTGCAATTTTTGGAAATGCAGAGGATATTAAAGCTCATTTCTCAGAGTATCTGGAAACTCTTCGCCAGAGCCCGAAAGCAGAAGGTGCAGAGCAGATTTATACTCATGGTGAGAAAGAAGTGCTTGCAGAGAAAGAACGCAGAGAGAATGGAATTCCTGTAAATGACAATACTATGGTAGAACTGGCAAATCTCTGTAATTATCTGAAAATAGATTTTGGTGCTTATTTTAAGAACTATGAACTTCCGAAAGACAGCAGATTCTTTAATGGAAACTATTGATTTATATAGAAAGTGCGGAGGAAAATAAAATGGATTATGCAAAAGAGTCTCTGAGACTGCATAAAGAATGGAAAGGCAAAATTCAGGTTGTAACAAACGTTCCGGTTGAGACAAAGGATGATCTGTCTCTGGCCTATACACCAGGCGTTGCGCAGCCTTGTCTGGAAATACAGAAAGATGTAAATCAGTCTTATGAACTGACCAGAAGATGGAATATGTGTCTGGTAGTAACAGATGGTTCTGCTGTTCTTGGTCTGGGAGACATCGGACCAGAAGCAGGTATGCCTGTTATGGAGGGCAAATGTGTCCTGTTTAAAGCATTCGGAGATGTAGATGCATTTCCGCTTTGCATTAAGTCTCATGATGTAGATGAGATTGTAAATACAATTTATTTAATTTCAGGATCTTTCGGTGGGGTAAACCTGGAGGATATTTCCGCTCCAAGATGCTTTGAAATAGAGAAAAAACTGAAGGAAAAATGTGATATTCCGATTTTCCATGATGATCAGCATGGTACAGCTGTTATTACTCTGGCAGGTCTGAACAATGCAATGCGCCTTGTGGGAAAGAAGAAAGAGGATGTGTCTATCGTGGTAAACGGTGCCGGCGCAGCCGCAATTTCCATTACCAAACTGCTGTTAAAAGCAGGTTATAAACACATTACTCTCTGCGATAGAAGAGGTGCCATCTATGAAGGAAGAACAGAAGGCATGAATCCTGTCAAAGAGGAAATGAGCAAAGTTACCAACCTTGAGAAAAAATCTGGTTCTCTTGCAGATATGCTGGTGGGCGCAGACGTCTTCATCGGAGTATCTGCGCCAGGTATGGTGACAAAAGAAATGGTTGAAACTATGGCAAAGGATGCCGTGATTTTTGCGTGTGCAAACCCGGTTCCAGAGATTTATCCTGATGATGCGAAGGCTGGCGGAGCCAGGGTCATTGCAACAGGAAGAAGCGACTATCCGAACCAGATCAACAATGTACTTGCATTCCCGGGAATTTTCAGAGGTGCATTTGATGTAAGAGCCAAGGATATTAATGACGAGATGAAGATTGCAGCAGCAGATGCTCTTGCAAATCTGATCACTGATGAAGAACTTTCTCCGGAATATATTATTCCGAAAGCATTTGATAAACGTGTGGGACCGGCTGTTGCGAAAGCAGTTGCAGACGCAGCGAGAAAGACCGGCGTGGCAAGAATATAAGACAGACATCAGAAAGTAATTAAATGCGGTATAGTAAAAAGTATAGATAAAAAAAGACTGTATATCAGGTATTATGCACGTGAAATTCACGGACAGCACCTGATATACAGTCTTTTATTTTCAGGCTTCTTTTCTGGCGTCATGCTTACGGGAATTCATATCATCGTTATCAGTCATCAGATACTTTCGAATAGCAAAAAGGATGGCAATACTGATGACACCGATGAGGGTTTCCTTTGTTTTCAGATGTTCTACAACCATCTGACGCGCGGTGGCGAACATCAGTACTTCCACTACAGTCTGTGCTGAATGCTGACAGAGCATTTTTACAAATTCTACGCCTACGACCAGAGACAGCGCCTGGGAAAGGAAGCTGGTAAAAAATTCTGTATCCATGTTCGGAACAGAAGTGCCTGCTACTTCCATGATCAGACGGATTCCGGCAAGAGCAATCACTACCAGGATAACAATGGAAAGAATGATCTCTGTATAGCGCGAAATGTTATAAATGATCTCATTGAAATGTTTGCGGATATTATGATTTACTTGTTTATTCTGCATTATTTCATGGATTCTTTCTTTAAATTCGGAATGTACAGGGGCAGATAATTAATACAGATAGTCTTTATTTACATATCCGTAATTTATGAGGCGCGGAGAATATACATACCAGTACTGAGGATCACTGGAATCGATTATCTGTACGGTATCTCCTGTATTCAGCTGACCGATTTCATTGGAAGTATCATACGCTTTAGCATTACGGAGAGCTAGATAACCTTTGTCAACATGAACGGTTCGTGTAGTGTAAGAAGTTCCGCCGAAGAGATAGTCTTTATTTACAAAACCATTCATATCATATTTAGGGGAATAAACGTACCAGTACTGAGCATCACTGGTATCCAGCAGCTGGACCGTGTCACCGGTATAAAGTTCGCCAAGTTCATTGGATGAATCATAAGCTTTCATGCTGCGGAGAGCCAGATAACCTTTGTCAACATGGACAGTTCGGGTTTCTCCGAAATATTTGGTGTTGCTTGTAGAACTGCCTCCGGAGAGGTAATCTTTGTTTACATATCCGTAGGAGTTCAGCTTCGGAGAGTAAACATACCAGTAAGTCGGATCACTGCTGTCGGAAACATTTACAGTATCACCAGAGTATAACTGACCAATTTCGTTAGAGGAATCGTACGCCTTGGCACTGCGGAGGGCCAGATAACCTTTGCTTACGCTGACTGTCCATGTTGAACTGTTGTAGGAAGTTCCCGAAGAGGAGACTACAGCGTCCAGGTAATCGTTGTTTACATAACCATAACAGTCATATTTCGGAGAGTAAACATACCAGTAACCGGTAGCGCCGGTATAATCTGTTACTTCTACCAGATCACCGGTATAAAGTTCACCGATTTCATTACTTGAATCAAAGGATGTATCTGTCCTGAGGGCAAGATATCCGGTGGCCACATTTACACGATAGGTGTTGCAGGATGCCTGAACATCCGTGAAGTTTCCAGGAACTGAAACAGCTAAAGCTGTTGCTGCTAATAATGGTAAAATTTTGTTTCTCTTTTTCATCATAAAAGTCCTCCTTGTAGTTAATACATAAATAATATGCCCCTGTCATTGATAGAGTTCCATGAAAATCAGGATTTATTGTAGTAATCGTAAATTTTTCTGCTGAGTGAAGCAATTGTGTTCTGTGCAGCAGATGTATCAGAAAGTCCCTGAGACATGAATACGAGTACCAGATCATTTTCAGAATCATAAATAATGCCTGCATCATTTTCTACATTGGACAGTTCACCAGTTTTATTTGCTGTTTTCACATTCTCTGGAAGTTGTGCCGGGATTTTATTTCTCCTGGTCTGCGCCTTCAGTAATGCATACATATCGGAAGCATGTGCATAGTCCGAATCTTCTTCATCATAAATTGCCTGGAGAAAATGTGCGCAGTCATCGACTGAAGTGTAGTTATCTCCCTGTGCATTGCTTGCCAGCAACAGTCGTCCCATGCTTGTTTTGGTATAATTATGTGCCTGACAAAAACTGTTTACAGCCTGCATTCCGGCAGAAGAGTCTCCATTGCCCAGATAGCTGACCAGTGTGTTGGCAGCATCATTATCGCTGACAGTGATCATAGAATACAGATTGGAATCTACGGAGTCCTTACCATATTGTTGAACAATAGTATCATAATTTTCGTAAACAGCACCCATGATGTAAAGTTTGATCAGGCTTGCTGCCTGCATGGAACCGATATTTAATCCTCCCTCTGATTCGTTAAACAGATCACAGATATAGAGAGACCAGCTCCCGTTTCCAGTGGGGAGTTCTCCCTGCAGCTGATTTAGAAGTGACTGCAGTTTTTCATCTGTTACAGGTTCAGCAGAAGAAGAAGAATTTCCAAATACGCTGTCTGCTGATTCTGAAGAAGGTGAAAGCATACCTTCACCTTCGGATGCATAGCATACAGAAGAGAGTAAAAGACTGGCAGAAATAAGGGGAAGCAAAATACGTTTAAAGTACATGTTATTCACCACCTGTTTTGGTTAATTATTTATATTAGAAATTATAACGTTTTTGAATATGGGTTACAAGTATAATAGAAAAAACAATATAAAAAAAGAACGGGATTTCCGTTCTCTTTCAGAGTGGTTTATTTGACATTATTGGATGATGATTCTGTTAACTGGGAAGTACAGTGCGGGCAACGTGTGGCATGAATGTCAATTTCGCT
>CAKRVX010000026.1 GCA_934409175.1 uncultured Blautia sp. | reverse complement strand
ATCCTACAGATGTTGCTGTGATCATAACTCCCATAATCATTGCCAGATGTTTATACTTCATAGTGATACCTCGCTTTTTTTATTTCTTTTTTATTAGTTCTTGTTCTTTTGTGTTCCTGTTGATGGTATTACTATATCTAAGAATTATGTTCGTAATATGGTCACTTTGCGAAAAAAATGTGTTCTCTTACAGTTCATACATCTCACATCTGCGATGTTTTAACAGCGGAAGCTGCTCTCTGATTCTTTCCTCCTGATCCAGATCTATCTCTGCCGTCATAATGCCTTCTTTCTCATCCATCTGTTCCACAACCCTTCCCCATGGATCTGTCAGAATGGAATGTCCCCAGGAAATATACCCGGCCTGCGTATCTCTGGCAGGCGCACATCCCAGCATATAGATCTGATTGTCCAGTGCCCTTGCACGGAATGTAAGCTCCCAGTGTGCAGGGCCTGTGGTCATATTGAAAGCTGCAGGAACGAAGATCATCTTTGCACCCTGATTCACCATAGTCCGGGCAAATTCCGGAAAACGGATATCATAACAGATCATCACGCCCATCTTTCCAAATTCAGTATCAAATACGGTGACACAATCTCCCGGAGTCAGGGTATCGGATTCTTTGAAATACTGTCCACCTTTTATATTGATATCAAAAAGATGAGCTTTCCGGTGTTTCCCGATTTGTTTTCCCTGCCTGTCAAATATATAAGAAGTGTTAAAAACATTTCCTGCTGCATCCCTTTCAGGTACGGAACCTGCGATGAGATAAATCTGATATTTTTCCGCCAGTGCAGACATTGCCTGCCATGTCGTTTCTCCTTCTTTCTCTGCATATACAGGAAAATTACCAGTCTGATAAGGACAGTTGAACATTTCCGGCAATATCACAAAATCCGGTTTCTGTATGCTTACTTTTTCTATATATGTACCCGCCGTCCGTATGTTTTCCATTTTATCTGATACTGTATGCATCTGAATCACAGCCGTTTTTATTTTCATCTAACCTTCCATCCTTTCTTCCCGGATCATTCCCGCCAGGATTTCTTTACATTTTATAAGCAGATCATCCAGCATATGGATCACTTCCAAAAGCTGAGATTTTTCCAGATGGTCATAGTGAACTCCTGCCAGTACAGATACCGGTTCTTTTACCATATCCTGAATCTGTACCGCCCATTTTCTGGTAATGGAATCTTCCTTGTGACCAGGCAGACTGTGCCTGTTTTGCTACGCACATTATATCCCACCTGCAATTCTACCACAATTCTTCTTTCTCTGCCGACTATTCCAACCCGGAATATTTTATGATAAAATTATGACATCATATATAAGGAGTTTTATTTTATGGACATTCAGCAAATTCAATATTTTCTGGAAGTTGTGCAAAGTGGAAATTTTTCTGCTGCTGCAGAAAATTTGTACACTACTCAGTCTTCTGTTTCTAAAAATATCAAATCACTGGAAAAAGAACTGGATGTGCAGCTTTTTGACCGGAGCAAACGCCAGATACAGCTTACAGAAGCAGGGAGACTTGTTCTGAATGACGCCCGTGCCATTGCCGGGGCATACAATCAGCTTATCCACACTGTTTCCAGCTATCAGCTACAAAATCAGGATATTCTGACCATCGCAGGGATCCCGGTGATGGCACAGTATAATATCACAGGAATGCTGTCCGATTTCCAGACTGCGTTTCCCAATATCAAGCTTCAGATAGAGGAGGCAGAAACCACGGGATTTCCCTGCTGATGCAGCACACAGCGGAACGCCTCCATCACCCCGGGGTAGTGATCATTCCTCTGAAGGAAGAATTCATCAGTACTCTAACCCTGGCCTGCAATGACTGCAGGCAGCTTTCCCCTGCCGGAAGATCCTTCTGGAATTATATTTCCCGTCAGGTCAGCCGTTCTTTATGATACCAACGGAAGTACATAGTTTACCCAGAACCAGGACATCGGCATAATGAGCACCATAGCAGGGATCATATCTGCTGTAGGGAAATTTTTCAGTTTTACCATACGAAATCCTGTAGCAAGCATCAGAAACCCGCCGCAGGCTTTGAAATCATTGATCATGGCCGGTGTAGTCAGCGGAAAAATAGCTGTTGCTGCGAAAAACAGAATCAGAAAAATAATCACCTGTGGAATCGCGATCATACATACCACCATTCCCAGAGTACATGCAAAAATAGCAGCGGTAAACAAATCCAGAATAGATTTAGAAATCAATACAGAATGATCTCCGCTCATTCCCGCTACAATAGAACCATAAATTCCGGTTCCGCTGGCACAGAATAATACAATGATCGTTACCAGTGTATTCATAAATTCATCTTCCGAAAGCTCTGAATTGGAATTTGTGACAAATTTACTGATCACTTTCTGCATGGCACCTGCACCGGAATTGATCCTTTCCCCCAAATGCACGGCAAGTCCGATTCCTGTTCCGATCACAATAGAAAAGATGACCGCGGGCATATTTTCCATCAATCCAATAGTACTGATTCCCATTCCCATAGAACATACACCGAATACCAGGGTAATGTCAGCCTTAAATTTCGGACTTAATTTATGTCCTGCAAAGGACCCCAGGATTCCGCCGATAACCACGGATAATGCATTGATAATTACTCCAATAGGCATAACTTTTTTCTCTCTCCTTTACCTGATTTCAGGCAGATGCCGTATTTCTGACATCTGCCTGAAATCTGGTGGTCATAGCCCACATTACATCATTGATATCAAAAATATCTACATCCTCATCTACCAAAATTACATGTTTCAGCTCTGCAAATGCTGAAAATGCCAGCAGTGCAGCCTGACGCTGGCGCCCTTCATCTGACGGCATGGTCTTCTTGAACTGCATAATAGTCACATACTTGCCTCTGTAGGAATTCCTGCCATGGAAACATGTTCCTCACTTGGTCCGATACAGGTCTGCATGATCGGGTTCTTTCTGGTTGTGATGGCTTTTACTTTAATAACCGGAAGTTCCGGATTGGCTGGTCCGCAGTATCCCGGAAATTCCGGCATAGCTTTTCCGGTATTTGAGTTCTGATCTTCACGGACGCGGACGTTCGGCAGGATTTCTCCCTCGATGACATATTCCGCATTGGCAATGGCACGCTCATTAATGGTGAGGCACTGTACCAATTCCACTGGTTTCCTGCGAATGGCGCCTGCTGCCTGTAATTCATCATATCCAAGTGGTGTTGTAGGCGGCTCGAAGCAGGATGCAATCTCAATGGCAGGATCTACACCAATGCTGACCGATATTGGCAGCGGTTCTCCTGCTGCTTCCGCCAGTTCACGGAAATATCCGATATGGCGTGCGCCCGGCATCAGGAAAATGGAGATTTCATCTTTAGACTGCAGACACATTCTGTGGATGGTCACATCTGACTCTCCTGTTTTCGGATTGGATGCATAACACATTCCCAATGTAATATATGGACCTGCATCTTCCGGCGTATTCGTTGGAGCGGGAAGAAGTTTACGGATATCAAATCCTTCTTCTGTTGCCAGATGAACAACCTCCTGGCATTTCGCCTGCTCATTAGGAATCACAACAGGTTTCACCGGATGTTCCACACTGTTCTTTAACAGAAATCCCAGTTTCTTTGGATCTTCTCCAAGTAAGTATCCAACTCTTTTTCTACTGGATAATACACCGATAGCCACTCTGGCACCTTCGTGTCCTTTTATATTATTGAAGACCATGGCCGGACCTTCCTGTGTAGGACGCTCTACAGTTCCGCCAGCTCCTACATGCCTGTAAACGCCTGATAACTCTGCATTTGGATCTACTTCTACATCTGTCTCTACCAGCTGCCCCGGAATAGATTCCAGTAGTTTCAAGGCAGAACGCAGATCGTTGACTTCCACATTTTTCAGACATGATCTGCAATTCAAAAACAGGAGCGATCTATTCCGGTATGGAATAAGAAAGAAGCCTGCACCTGGATTTTCCATCTACATAGAAACAACCCTCACAAACCGCATTCTCTGCAGCTGTGAGGGTTTTACTTTTCTGTGAAATGTATCCGGATCAGTCTTCGTATCCGTTCGGATTATTGGACTGCCATCTCCAGGAATCTGCACACATTTCTTTAATTCCGTTCTCTGCTTTCCATCCAAGCTCTTTCTCTGCTTTAGAAGCATCGGAATAGCATGTTGCAATATCGCCTGGACGACGTGCTTTGATCACATATGGAATCTTTACTCCTGTTGCTTCTTCGAAATTCTTTACAATATCAAGCACACTGTAGCCTTTTCCTGTACCAAGGTTATAAATGCTTAATCCTGAGTTATCTTCAATCTTCTTAAGGGCTTTTACATGTCCCTTTGCAAGGTCTACTACATGGATATAATCTCTCACACCTGTTCCGTCCGGAGTATCATAATCATTTCCAAATACTCCCAGTTCTTTCAGCTTACCAACTGCAACCTGTGTAATATAAGGCATCAGGTTGTTCGGAATGCCATTTGGATTTTCACCGATAGTTCCGCTCTTATGAGCACCGATCGGGTTGAAATAGCGAAGAAGTACTACATTCCATTCAGGATCTGCTTTCTGGATGTCTGTCAGAATCTGCTCCAGCATGGATTTTGTCCAGCCATATGGATTTGTGCACTGTCCCTTCGGGCATTTCTCAGTAATCGGAATCTCAGCCGGATCACCGTAAACAGTTGCAGAAGAAGAAAAGATAATATTCTTCACATTGTGCTTTCTCATTACATCTACAAGAGTCAAAGTACCGGCAATATTATTGTTATAATACTCCCATGGCTTCGCAACGGATTCGCCGACAGCCTTCAGTCCTGCGAAATGAATACAGGAATCAATATCTTCTTTATCAAAAATTTCATTTAAAGCATCACGATCCAGAATATCTGCTTTATAAAACTTCACCGGTTTTCCTGTGAGTTTAGATACTCTTTCCAGAGATTTCTCGCTTGCATTGCTTAAGTTATCCAGAACCACTACATCATATCCGGCATTCTGCAGTTCTACAACTGTATGGCTGCCGATATAACCTGCTCCACCTGTAACTAAAATTGCCATAATAATCTCCTCCTAACCTGTCTGCTGCTTCTATGTCAACAGCAACAGCTTTGCTCCCTGTAAATTTTTCTTTCTGTTACCACTTTTATACTAATTCACAGCTTCTATAATATCCTTGAAAATTCTGAGTGGAATCTTAAAAATTCTGCGGATATAACCCCTCATCCTTCATTCGCTGGATTGCAGCCACAACTACTGGTTTATCCTCTTTGTAAGTAACTCCGTACCATTTGTCCATAGATTTAAGAACCTTTACGGTCGCTTTGTTTTCACTCAGAAGTTCATCCACTACAAATGGCAGAAAGTATTCACATTTCATAGGATTCACAGGCAGATTTTCATTCAGAAATCTTGGAAATCTATCCTTTAATTCTTTCAGAATACTCTCTGAAAATCCCCACATATTCATGGAAACCGTACTATCCTGCGGTAAAGCCGTCCATGTTTTACCTTCATCTTCTGTGTATGCAATTCCACCTTCATGTCTCTCGATATGTGTACGCTCATGAATCTTCTGAAGATGTCCCTCCTCATCTGTCACACATACACCTCTGGCTACATGTCCATTATCTGTCAGAGTATTTTCCAGTTTGTATCCTACCATCATATACCTGTAGATACCATCCTCATCCTGATTCTGTGTCAGAAAATCATATGCCATTTTAAAAGCATGAGCCCCATAATAATCATCTGCATTGATAACTGCGAATGGGCCGTCAATCTCGTCAATACAGCTTAATACTGCATGTCCTGTTCCCCAGGGTTTCACTCTTCCCTCCGGCACTTCATAGCCTTCCGGCAGATTATGAAGATCCTGAAATATATAAGCCACATCCATATGTCTGCTCAGTCTGTCTCCAATAGCAGCCCGGAAGTCAGCTTCATTCTCTTTTTTAATAATAAAAATAACCTTTTTAAATCCGGCTTTTACTGCATCATAAACGGAAAAGTCCATGATAATGTGGCCCTCTTTATCTACAGGATCAATTTGTTTCAGACCGCCATAACGGCTGCCCATACCTGCCGCCATTACTACTAATACTGGTTGTTTCATAATAACAATCCTCTCTTTTCTTTTTCAATTCTGTTCTATATTACCACATTTTGAAGTTCTTTGTGTATTTTTCGCTGAGATGAGCAATAAATTCTTCAGGACTTTCTGAAAGTTCTGCCAGTTTGAGAAGCTCTCCATGTATTTCTTCCTTACAATCCTCACTTCTCTCCAGCCCAGCCGCCCACATATAAGGTTTGGTCATATCCTCCAGATAGGATTCCGCGTCTGCAATAGCCTCCGGCCATTGTGTAATGTCAGAATCTGCCGGAATAGAATTTACAGCTTCTGTCATTTTCATATCATATTCTCCGGTACAGAGGGAATAGGCGAAATCAAAACTCTCCTGTTTTTTCTCAGATCTCTCCGTGATGCCAAAACCCTGAGCCCCGATCATCACACCTTCTGTTCCATCTTTTCCATCTGATACAGCAGGCCAGGGAAAAAATCCCCACTCCACCTGAGAATCTGTTTCTTTCATAATCTCATCTGGTGCCCAGGACCCCTGCAATACCATAACAGTTTCTCCGTTCCCGATTTCATTTTGTCCTTCATGTTCGGGCGCGGGTGCTTTTCCACTCATATATCCTGCAAAGAAAAGCGTCCTGATATCTTTGGCAGCCTGCAGTGCCTGTGGTACCTGATCCCAGGTGCCGTTACGGATCACACGCAGAACAGCGTCCTGTCCAATATATCTGGCAAGCTGATATCCGAACAGCAGATCCACAGAATCCTCATCACATGTCATGGCATTGAGACCGCTGTCACTGTTTTTAATCTTTCTGCATACTTTCAGAAGTCCCTCCCATGTTTCTGGAACATCTTCTTGTGTAAGGCCGGCCTCTTCCCACAACTCTCTGTTATACCATATCCCTGTAATATATGGCTGATAAGGCATAGTAAGGAGCTGATCTTTATTCCATCCCTTCATCTGCTCTCTGAGTACGGGCATGATATGTGTCCTGTAGTCTACAGTTTCTGCCATCTTATCCAGTCCCGTCAGATATCCGCTGTAATCCTGGATCATTCTTTGATAATCATCATCAAATAGATCGATTTCCTCCCCTGCATCCAGAGCAGGAGCAATCAACTCCGAAATTTCTCTGCCCTTCCACTCTATTGTCACAGAAATCCCTGTGGCTTCTTCGTAAGCTTCTGCTGCTTCTCTTATGACCTCTGCCTGTGGATCCTCTTCTTCCCACATGGACCAGTATACAATACTCTGTTCCGGAATTTCCGTGATCTCATCTGATGCTGATACAGTAACTGTGCCTGTTGCAAGCAACATTGAAATACAGGCCACACCAGTTGTAACACTCTTCCATTTTTTCATACTGAAAATATCCTCCATTGTCTGCCGGACCTGTTTGGTCCAAATACACTTTTTCGTGCCTGTTTTGCAGGACAACTTTCTGAGTTTATTTTCTCTAATAATGACCTGTGTGTCAATCCCCTAAAATCATCTTAATTTTTAAACAGTATTTCCATCTTTGTTCCCTTGCCAGGCTCACTGTCCAGCAGGATTTTCGCATGATGTAAGACTGCACCATGTTTCACAATAGAAAGTCCCAGTCCTGTACCGCCGGTTTCCCTGGAATGACTTTTATCTACTCTGTAAAAACGCTCAAAAATTCTCTGCTGCTCATTTTCCGGAATACCGATTCCATTATCCTCCACACGAAAGTATGGTTTTCCATTAAGTTTTCCCACAAAAACCTTCACTTCTCCACCTTCCGGTGTATAGCGGATAGCATTATCTGTAATATTATAAAGCATCTCATACAACACATGGCGTACTCCCTGCACCTGTGCCGGGCCTCCGGTATACTCCAGTTCAATCTGTTTCTTAGCAGCTCTGTTCTGTAAATTATTGATCACATCCTGCCCCAGTTCTCCAATATCCACAGGTTCAAACATGGTTTCTCCATTCTTCTCATCCAGTCTGGAAAGCTGAATGATGTCTGCAACCAGATTTGACAGTCTCTCTGATTCATGATAAATCCTTCCTGAAAAATCCTGTACCTTATCCGGTGGGACCATTCCGTTCATCATAAGCTCTGCATATCCGGAAATCGACATCAGAGGTGTTTTTAACTCATGAGAAACATTTGCCGTAAATTCCTTTCGCACACTCTCTGCATTCTTTAGATCTTCCAGCTGTTTCTTAATCTGACGATTCTGCTGGTCCAAACGGAAAAGCAGGGGTCTTAATTCTTCATAACATACATCATTTAAAGGTTGTTCCAGATCAATCTGATTGATTGGCTCAATCAGTTTCCGGGTTTGCTTCTGTACAAGAAAAAGTTCGATCACCAGGATCACACATACCAGCCCGCCTAAAAGCAGAAAACTGGATACCATTGTCATAAGAAGACTGTCTGTAGTCTTAGCTACCCTAAGGATCTGATCACCCTTAAGTTTCATAGCATAATAAAAAGTCTGTTTTGACAGTGTATTGGAATACCGGATCATCTCACTGTATCCATTTTTCTCAGCTTCAATAAATTCCGGTCTGTTGCTGTGATTTTCCATTTCTGAAGGATTTTCTATACTGTCAAACAGTACCTTCCCATCCTTTCCCAGAAGTGTGATCCTGCTGCTGGTCGCATCTCCGATCTTGCTGGTGAGAAAAGAATCTCCTTCCTCTTCCAGCCCGGTCCGGATATATGCAGTTTCATCTCTTACCCCCTGTTTCATATAAATATCATATCTGTTATACATGACAGTTCCTGCAGCCAGAAATGTAAGTACTACAGACAAAATAATAAGTAAACTGGTATGACTGAATATTCTGTGTTTCATATTTTACGCTCCAATCCTGTAACCCACACCACGGACAGTTTCAATCAGATTTCCTGCTTCCCCAAGCTTCTGTCGAAGTGTTCGTACATGTACATCTACAGTTCTGGTCTCACCGTCGAAATCATAGCCCCACACATGGCAGAGTATCTGATTTCTGGTCATGACCAGTCCTTTGTTTTCCAGAAGATACTGAAGAAGTTCAAATTCCTTTCTGGTAAGTTCAATTTTCTCTTCTTTCCAGCGTACCTCATGGCGTCCCACATTCAGATAAAGATCTCCGAAATGCAGTTCTTTATCCTCATTCTGGCGTGCACTGCGCCTTAACACAGCCTTCACTCTGGCTACAAACTCCATCATTCCGAAAGGTTTGGTAATGTAATCATCTGCCCCTCCTTCCAGTCCTCTTACTTTATCAAATTCTGCTTCTTTGGCTGTAACCATGATCACCGGAACATTTTTTACAGAAGACATGCTTTTAAGTTGTTCCAGAATGGTATATCCATCATCCCCGGGAAGCATGATGTCCAACAGGATCAGTTCCGGTATTTCTTCTTTCAGAGCATGCATCAGCTCTGCCCCATTGCCAAATCCTCTGGCTTTAAATCCTGTTGTTTCCAGTGTATAAATAAGAAGTTCTCTGATATTACGTTCATCTTCTACACAGTAGATCATTCTCCTGTTCCTCCCCTTTTTTGTTTTCAGTATACTTATTTTCAAAAACTTATACAAGCCTGTAAAAAAATGAAAATCCGGACATTTTCTCAGAAGTATTCTACTGCTGCTTCCTCAAAGTGCCCGGATTCTCTATATTTTTATAAAAGCTGATATTTGATTCGCGCGTCCTTTAATTCCTGATAGAAAGATTCATCCGGCTGATTTTTCACAATATTCAGATGGCTGTGGGTATCATACAGATCTTCACTGACCTGCGTAACACAGACACCGATATTGGAACAGTGGTCGGCCACACGCTCCAGACTGGTGGTGATATCTGAAAGGATAAATCCCATTTCAATGGTACATTCTCCATTTCTCAGTCTCTGTATATGACGGCGTTTTACTTCTTTGGAAAGCTCATCGATCACTTCTTCCAGTGGCTCAATCTTCTCTGCAAGCTTCATGTCCTGTTTGTCAAAAACTTCATATGCCGTATTCACGATATCTTCTACTGCCTGACCCAGCACTTTCAGATCCTTCTTTGCATCTGTGGAAAATTTCAGGCCTTTTTTATAAAGTTCTTCTGCGGATTCTTTAATGTTTACTGCATGATCAGAAATACGTTCAAAATCTCCGATGCAATGAAGCATAATAGAAAGACTGTGGCTGTCTGCTTCTGAAATATCTTTGTGACTTAATTTTACCAGATAGGTTCCAAGTTCATCCTCATAACGATCAACCTTGGATTCCATGTTTTCCACACGCTCTACCCCTTCTTCACTGTATTTATCCACCAGATTCAGAGCCGTAAACAATGCATTGTGGGATTCTTCTGCCATTTTTCTGGCTGCATTACGGCTCTGCTCTACTGCAAATGCCGGTTTTTCCAGGAAACGTGGCTCCAGGATCATAAACTCTCTGTCCTCGGCTGAAACTGCTTCTTCCTTCTTGTCTCTGATCGTAAGACAGGCAAGTTTCTCCAGGCCTTTGGAAAACGGAAGCAGAATAATTGTAGCTGTGATATTAAACACACTGTGCACAATCGCGATTCCCGCCGGGTTTGCTGCCTGATGGAAAAATGAAAATCCTACAATTCCATTTACCAGATAAAATACTGCCATAAAAATAACTGTACCGATAAGATTGAAATACAGATGTACCATAGCTGCTCTCTGAGCATTTTTCTTAGCTCCGATAGCTGAGATCAGAGCTGTAATACAAGTTCCGATGTTCTGTCCCATAATAATCGGGATCGCAACACTGAATGGAACTGTACCGGTAAGACACAACGCCTGTAAAATTCCCACAGAAGCAGAGGATGACTGAATTATCGCAGTCAGGAAAGCACCTGCAAGTACACCCAGGATCGGATTGGAAAATTTCAGAAGCAGACTGGTAAATGCAGGAACCTCAGCCAGAGGTTTCACTGATGAGCTCATCATTTCCATTCCATACATCAGCACTGCAAAACCTACAAGGATCGTTCCGATATCTTTCTTTCTGGAATCTTTGACAAACATGATCAGGATCACTCCAATGATTGCCAGAATCGGTGAGAAAGAAGTTGGCTTTAACAGACGGATAAAGAAGTTATCACTCTGAATCCCTGTAAGACTTAAAATCCAGGAAGTTACCGTGGTACCAATATTGGCTCCCATGATAATCCCTACTGCCTGAGACAGTTTCATGATTCCTGAATTAACAAACCCAACCACCATGACTGTCGTTGCAGAAGATGACTGGATCACACCAGTCACAGCAGCTCCAAGTAAAACTGCTTTAATGGGATTTGAAGTAAGATTTTCCAGAATCTGTTCCAGCTTACCGCCAGACACTTTGGCAAGACCATCACCCATTACATTCATTCCATATAAAAACAGGGCAAGTCCTCCAATCAGCGCGAGTACACTAAAAAAATCCATGATTTTTTCTCCTTTTTCCTTTTCAGATTTAACCGTAACGTCAGCTTCAGATTATTACTTTCTGCCTGACCTGATTCCTATCTTAACTGCGCTTTGTAAAATCATCCCCATGGGAATGTTAAATTTAAGTAAAATAAAAGACATCCTGTTTTTACAACAGAATGTCTTAAATACATTTCTCTACCTGCCTGATAAATCAAAAACCACGGATTTCTTCATCCTCAGATCCTGTTTTATCTATGGAACGAATCTCCAGAAAATAACTGTAGCTGTCATTCACTCTGACTTCTACCCTGTCTCCTACTTTATGTCCTTTCAGCGCTTTTCCGATAGGAGAGTCAATACTGATACGGTTTTCCATGGAATTTCCCCTGATGGAAGTAACCAGTTTATATTTCTCGACTTCATCATCCTCTTCGAAATACACCTCCACAATATCATCCATTCCTACTTCGTCAGACTTCGAATCCTCTGATACAATAACAGCAGTTTTCAGCATATTTTCCAGATAACGGATACGACTTTCGTTCTGGTTCTTATGCTTCTTGGCTGCATAATATTCGAAGTTCTCGCTTAAATCTCCCTGAGCTCTGGCCTCTTTTACAGCCTCAATGGCTTCTTTACGCACCACCAGTTTTCGATGATCGATCTCCTGCTGGATTTTCTCAACATCCTTCTGTGTAAGCTTTTCCTTCATTTTCGCTGCATCTCCCTTTTTTCTCATTAATGCCTACCATAGCAGAAGTAAATTAGTTTGTCAAATGAAGAAATACTTATCCCACTGTACTGATCTGGCGCAAAAAGCTGTGTGTAGTATTCTCAATCATTTTATACGTCAGTTCAGCCATATATTTGGTGGACTCCTGATGTTCTGAAGACAGCCATGTCTTGATCATTCCCACGCATCCATTCAAACAGAATGCATAAGCATATTCCACATCACGGTTATCTGCTGAAAGCTTGCCTGAAAGCTGACGCAGAACTGTCTCTGCGATCATTTTCTCAATCCTTCCTACGAACACCATATCCCCGTTACTTCCAAGCAATGCAATACAGATATCTTTATTATCATCAAGAATCGTAAAAATACGCTCGATCAGAGGATATGCGTTCTCATTCTCCACAGGATTCAGCGGATATTCCTCTATTACCTGTGTCACCTCATCCATCAGTTCACTCTCAATGCTCTCAAGCATCTGATAAATATCACTGTAATGAAGATAAAAGGTAGATCGATTGATATCCACTTCATCTACCAGTTCTTTCACCGTAATCTCTTTGATGCTTTTTTTCTGCATCAGCCGTGCAAGACCTGCACGCAGCTGCGCTTTTGTCTTTCTGACACGTCTGTCTACTTTTTGTGCCATTATCGTTTCCCCCTGTTCTCTTTTGCCGGCTGCAGCAATCTATTTTACTGATCATATTCGGTTAAATTTTACCAATTTATATTGGGTAAATTTGTATATTTTTATCAAAAATGTAGATTATTTTCAAAAATAGACATTATGATATATTTTGTCTATTACCATACACCGAATAGTAAATTTAATGGTTGTTTCTTATTTTCTATTTTAGTATAATACCACTCGTACAGAAAATCAACACTTTGTTTATTAATCGCTCTCAAAGTGATTAATAGAGAAATGTTTGATTATACAACTAAATATAGAGAAAGAAAGGGATAGGTATGATCAAAAACGAATGGAAAAACCTACTGCACAATAAGATCATGTTTGTTGTGGTAATCGCAATTATCGCAATCCCGATCATTTATGCAGGACTGTTTCTGAAATCCATGTGGGATCCGTACGGAAGCGTCAGTAATCTTCCTGTCGCAGTTGTCAATGAAGACAGGTCTGTAGATTATGATGGCACCACACTAAGTGTGGGAAAGGACATGGTCGAAGAATTACGTGAAAACGATTCTATGGCATTTAACTTTGTAGACAGCCGTACAGCAGAAGAAGGACTTGAAAATGGTACTTATTATATGGTAATCACCATTCCGGAAGACTTTTCCGCAAATGCTGCCACACTTATGGACGATGAGCCTAAGAAAATGGAACTGAAATACGAAACCAACCCCGGAACCAACTACATTGCTTCCAAATTAAGCGAAACCGCACTGCTGAAGATCAAAGACGCAGTTGCTTCCAAAGTAACAGAAACCTATACACAGACAGTTTTTGACCAGATTGCCAAAGTCGGAGACGGCATGCAGGAAGCCGCCGATGGATCCGGTGAACTTGAGGATGGAATCAAATCCGCATCTGCCGGAAATCAGACGATCACAAAAAATCTGAAAAAGCTTGCTTCCAGTACTCTTACCTTCGAGGATGGCGCCGAAACCCTTACCAAAGGTATTCAGGAATATACAGATGGCGTGGCTCAGGTAGATGATGGTGCGAAACAGCTGGATGAGGGTGTTGACACACTGACAGCCAAAGTGCCAGAGCTCACCAGCGGCATTGATACTCTTAACAATGGTGTAATAAGCTACACAGACGGTGTGGCTCAGCTCAATGCAAACTCCGAGAAATTGAAAGACGGAGCCAGTGCTCTGGAATCCGGGATCAATTCTCTGAATGCAGGTGTTACGACTCTTGCTGACGGTGCTTCACAGTATATTAGCGGAGCCAACTCTCTCGCTGACGGAACAACCGCCTATGTGAAAGGTGCCGAACAGCTTGCTGACGGTGCTTCAAAACTTTCAGGTCTTGAGAATCTCGATCAGGTATCCAGCGGTATTTCCCAGCTCAACACTGCTGTTTCCAAAGGAACCAGCACATCCACCGCTTTAAAAGATGGAACTCAGCAGCTGGAAGATGGACTTGGCCAGCTCTATACACAGCTTTCTGCTTTACAGAACACATCTGATGCAGATTCTCTGAATCAGCTTGCTGCCGAACTTGGTCAGGTCAAAACCGGCATGGAAAATGCCAGTGATGGCATGGCTTCTGCATCCTCAGGAATCTCCAGTGCATCCAGTGCGATCAGCCAGGTAAGCAGTCAGATTTCCGATACACTTGTACCAGGACTTCAGGATACTGCAGCTCAGGCTTCCACAGCAGCTCAGGACATCAGTTCTGCTGTCAGTGAATATTCTCAGGCAACAGCCTCTGCACTGGAAACAGCAAACAGCGAAATTGCATCTGCTCAGACATCCATGCAGGCAATGCAGAATGTGGCAGATGCACTGGAAAACGCAGCAGCTTCTGCTGATGAAAACGGCATGATCTCTGTTGATGCAATTTCCGGACTGTCAGATGCATTATATTCTTCTGTCACTGATCTTCAGGGCGTAGATGGTTCTTTCGCAGAACAGTACAACAGCACAATAAACAGTGCAGTAAGCAGTATGTCCGAGCAGCTCTCTTCCAGAGTTTCTGAATTAAACGCAGCAGCGGAACAGATGAACTCTGTAGCCGGTGAACTTGAGTCAGGTGCTTCCGAGTTAAATGCCGGCGCACAGAATATGACAGACAACGCTTCACAGATAAGTGCCGGTGCAAGCCAGATTCCAGATGTTTCCGGAAACATGTTCAGCACTGTAACTGAATCTGTGAAGCAGCTTTATGCAGGTGCCAAAGCAGTAAATGCAGGTACACAGTCTGTTTCCTCAGCGCTGGGTACACTGGAAAACAGCACAGCTTCTTTCCCGCAGGCAGCTGCAGGTGTAAAAGCATTAAATGCAGGATTCAGGACATTGACTGCCAATGATGCAACTCTTACAGGAGGTGCTTCCAGCCTGAAATCAGCCGGAACAAAGATCTCTGCCGCAATTCCACAGATTTCATCAGGTGCTTCTCAGTTGTCCGATGGTGCTTCTGCACTTAACGATGGAATCAAGGAGTATACAGATGGTGTCTCCACTCTTGCCTCCAATAATGAAGCACTTACAAGTGGAACTCAGCAGTTATCCGACGGTGCCAAAACCCTTGCAAGTGGTGCCACTACTCTCAGCAACGGCACAAAAACTCTCGCAAGTGGAACCAATAAACTTGTTTCCAATAACAGCACTTTAAACAGCGGTGCACAGAAACTGTCAGATGGCGCCTCACAGATTCAAAGCGGTTCTTCTCAGCTTTATGATGGCTCCCAAGAGCTGGGTGATGGCATGAAGCAGCTGAAAGATGGTTCCTCCACACTGGCATCCAGTCTCAGTGACGGTGCTGATCAAGTAAAGAGCACCAAATCCAGTGACAGCACAGTCAGCATGTTTGCCACACCGATTGAAAACGAAGAAACACAGATGACTACTGTTGAAAATAATGGTCACGCTATGGCACCATATATGATGTCTGTTGGTCTTTGGGTAGGTGCACTGGCCTTCTGTCTGATGTATCCTCTGACTACATACAAAGGCAAGTTAAAATCCGGATTTGCATGGTGGGCAAGTAAAGCTTCCATTCTTTATCCTGTAGCAATCCTACAGGGACTTTTCCTGATTATTCTGCTTCATGTATTTAATGAATTTACGCCAATAGAAATGACAAAAACGGTTCTGTTTGCCTGCCTGACAGCAATGGCATTCACATCCATTATGTATTTCTTCAATATCACCTTTGGTAAGGTAGGAAGTTTCCTTATGCTGGTATTCATGGTAATCCAGCTGGCCGGTTCCGCAGGTACTTATCCGGTTGAAATCTCACCGGAATTTGTATCAAAGATCCATGCTTATGTACCGTTTACCTACACAGTAAACGCATTCAGAAGCACGATTGCCGGCGGCACAAGTATCCGTCAGTCAGTTTACGTACTGATCGGGCTGATCGTTGTGTTTACTTTACTTACGATTCTGCAGTTCAATCATATGGCGCGTCAGCGTAAAGCGGACAAGAAAACTCTTTATGATTGGTTAGAAGAAAAAGGACTGGCCTGAATAAATCAGTTATCAAAAATGCTATCATTTATAGAAGACTATATACAAAACAGTATATAAATCTTCTAAAATGATAGCATTTTTTTAAAATATAAGTCTTCCCTCTAAATCAATCACATAATAAACATTATCTTCGCTTTGTATCAATGCTCTGTCTTCATTAAATTCTGTTCCTGATTTCAATTTGAAATCAAAAGAAAATGCCTGCTCACCATTAACTTTATAGTAAATGATTCCTTTTTCCCCTTCATCCACCCAGTATAAATCCTGACTGCAGCCTTCACTGCATCCTGTCCCGATTTCGTTTAAAGCTCTTGGAGTAAATACTTCATTTCCACTGGTGTCTATAATTGTATAATATTTTCTTTGCTGATCATTATAGATTCTTAATATTGCATAGCCATCTCTGAATACAGGATATGGATAAAAAAGATCATACTTACTTAAATCAATGATCATATTTCCTGAACTGTCACGAAATGATTTTTGATAATCCGATAACTCCATTCCATCATATATCGTATCTCCCAAAGCCCCTGCACTTACAAAGATAAGTCCATTATGCAAACTGCTGTAATATTCACAATTCCATTTTCCAGCCTGTAAATAATATGCATCTTTATTATCTCTATCCAGCCAGATCGTTTCATTTGTCAAAAGATTATATCTTCCCTCTGTACCATCAGATTTTGCGATACGGTATACTCCATTTTCACCATCAAGTATACTTGCCTGCATAGATACAGGATCCAGATACCAGATTCCATCTTTATCTAAAAAGCCTGTATAACTTCCAGAATAATCAAAAGTATTGACCGAAAACTCCACTTGTATATATCCAAAAAAATCATTCTCTACCAGACCTGCGACCTCATTTGGTCTGACATCTGAATTCCAGTTATTGTATATCGTAATATTTTCCACATTTTCGCTGCCCCACACTGAATCTGCATATGTATTCCCATCTTTTTCTATAGACCATATCGTATTTCCCGATTTATCCACTACCCGCTGGAAATCAACAATGCATATTCCATTTGTATAATGTGTCACCGGATAGCTGCCTTTATCCAGCTGGTAAATTATATTTCCATCTTTATCCAGAAGAGACCAGTTATCATCCATTCCGCATTTTACCTCAGCCCAGGCTACTCCATCATGGTAAGAACAAACCTGTTGAATTGTATTAACATCGTTTACCGTAAATTCCATGGAGGTTTCTTCGATTTTCAGTCCCTGTTTTTTTAATTCATTTTCATCAAATATAGCATTAATTGTAATCTTATCACCTTCCTTCAGATTATTATAATCTTCTGCTGGTTCAAAAGTAATATATTTATCTACTTGCTGTTTAAAGTCACTGTTTTCCGAATTCACAAGAATCTGGTCAACCGATGCCATGCCAGCCCAGCCTTTATATTTTATTTCTACACAGCCCCAAAATGCCCAGTTTTTCAATGTCTCATCAGCAGTTTCTGTTATTGAATCTTTTTCTGTTTTTCCAATGTAATCAGCACTTTGAGTCACCTCAACAGGTTCTTTTTTTCCGTACATTCCTGCTGCCGCAAATCCTGCTGTCAATATAATTCCTACTGCTATCCCTATCATTTTCTTTTTTTCTGCCATAGCTCCCTCCTTGCTTCCTTAAATATTTTCCAAACATATGAAATTGTAGTAAATTACTGTAAAAATAAAATTTATGATTTTATATTTTATATAATTGATATACATTACACAACCTGTGACAAAAATTGTGACAAATTTACTATAATTCCTGTCCCAGTCTGTTCAAAAAACTTTTTATTGTCCTAATAAGATTACAGCGTAAATTAAAAAAATCTCCATTAGAAAAATTTTTCTAACGAAGATTTTTAGGATTTTGCGCATTATTCATTATTTTTTTCCAGACGTTTTTCTTTCATGTATTGTGCCATTTCATCAGAAATATTGTCGATCAAATAATTTTTACTGCTTTGTCGCTGCTCATGCCAGTGCTGGCGAATCTGATTTTCTGTAGCCTTTATTTCATCGCGCAGACCTCTGGCAGACATACGGTGGGCACCCTGGCCCATGATGATAATCTGTTCCAGCCCATCGGAAGTGGCAACTGTTACCAGGTTTTCCCGTCCAATCTTATGGACTGTTTTCTCAATGTACTGGTCGGCTGTTTCGGCTTCTTTAGTATAAACTACATGGATATTGTGATAAGTGGCCACTTCCTCTGCATGTCCCTCTACCTTATAAGCATCGAATACAAGAATCAGGGTACATTTCTTAAATCCCTGGTAGTTGCTCAGGATATCCATCAGTTTGGTCTGTGCTGCATGAAGATTCACATCTGCCAGTTCCTTTAGCTCTTCCCATGCATAAATGATATTATAACCATCTACAAGGAGGTATTCCTTTTCTTTCTTTTTAGTGGAAAAACTGTTGCGGTAATAGCTGCCGTTGTCGGATTTTGAAGAAAATGTTCTCTTAAACTGTGGCTCTTTGTAGCGTTTAACCGGTCCGAATGTGCGCTCAAAGATTGCCTTCAGTTCTTCTTCATCCTCGTAGCTTCCTACGCCGGCATTCTTTGGCGGACGATAGCCACTGCCAGCTTCAACCCCATTTCCTGTTCCGTTGTCTTCTCCATCAGACATATTTCCATTTAACTCAGACTCATCTACACCTTCTAAATGCATATAATCTTCTACTTCATACCACGGAACAACAAATCCAGCTCCATGAGCGCAAAATACAGAACCTGTCGGATTATCCAGGTCACGTTCAGAATCGTATCCGATTTCCTCTACAATCTCGTCCTGATTCTGACATGGGGCATAGCCTTTCAGAGAACAGAATAATCTGCCACGGCCTTTCGTATAGGAAGTTACCTGTGTCTGATAATCACGCATCGTAGATACCGGTGCACTTCCTCGCAGTATCATAATGTCATCCTCATCCGCTTCCGGCTGCTGGAAAGTTCCGTTCATTTTCTGGATATCTGTCATAGCCCGTCCGATCATATCTCCAGGAATCTCAAGTCTGAATTCATAATATGGCTCAAGAAGAACACTCTTTGCTTTCTTTAACCCCTGACGCACTGCTCTGTATGTCGCCTGTCGGAAATCACCACCCTCTGTGTGTTTCAGATGAGCGCGTCCTGAAATCAGCGTAATCTGCATATCTGTAATAGGTGAACCGGTTAATACTCCCGGATGTTCTCTTTCTTCCAGATGAGTCAGTATCAGACGCTGCCAGTTACGATCCAGCACATCTTCACTGCATGCGGTAAAAAACTGCAATCCGCTTCCCGGCTCTCCCGGTTCCAGAAGCAGGTGTACTTCTGCATAATGACGCAGTGGCTCAAAATGCCCCACGCCCTCTACAGGCTCTGCAATAGTTTCTTTATATACAATATTTCCTGTGCCAAATTCTACTGCTACATGAAAACGTTCCCAGATCAGATGTTTTAATATCTCAATCTGAACCTCGCCCATCAGCATGGCATGAATCTCTCCAAGCTGCTCATTCCATACAATATGAAGTTCTGGTTCCTCTTCTTCCAGTTCTTTGAGTTTCTTCAGCATCTGGTGAACATCACAGTCTTCTGGAAGCAGAATTCTGTAATTTAATACAGGCTCCAGAACCGGCATCTCGGATTCCCGTTCTATTCCAAATCCCTGTCCTGGATGCGTCTGAGAAAGACCTGTTACTGCACAGATGGTTCCTGCCGGAGCCTCTTTCGCAAGTTCAAATTTGGCGCCGGAATAGATACGGATCTGATCAGCTTTTTCTGTATCTGTGAGAAGCTCCTTTACCTTTAAAGTCCCGCCAGTAATTTTCATATAGCTTAAACGATTTCCCTGGTCATCTCGGGCAATCTTGAATACTTTCGCCCCAAATTCAGATGGATATACTGGTGTCTCGCAGTATTTTTCCAGACCATGAAGAAATTCTTCTACTCCTGTCATTTTCAGGGCAGAACCGAAAAAACATGGGAAAAGTTTTCGTTCTTTGATCACTTTTCGGATATCTGCTGTTGAAATTTCTTCTGTTTCCAGATATTTTTCAAGCAGTTCTTCATCACAGACAGAAACGTCTTCCAGAAATTCAGACTGAAGATTCATGATTTCATCTTCTACTCTGCTTGCGGATTCATCAGCAACATTTCTCTGCTTTTCACTTGTATTCTCCCAGGTGAAATCAATACAATTGTCACTTAACCTCTTCTTTAATTCTGCCAGAATTTTCTCTTTATCCGTTCCTTCCTGATCCATTTTATTAACAAACAGAAATGTGGGAATCTGGTATCTCGCCAGAAGTCTCCACAACGTCATAGTATGTCCCTGCACACCATCAGCTCCGTTGATCACAAGGATTGCATAGTCCAGAACCTGCAGCGTCCTCTCCATCTCCGCCGAAAAATCCACATGCCCCGGCGTATCCAGCAAAGTTATCCCCCTGTCCCCCAGTTCAAACTCTGCCTGTTTGGAAAAAATCGTAATTCCACGTTCCCGTTCCAGGTTATATGTGTCAAGATAAGCATCCTTATGATCCACCCGCCCAAGCTTACGAATCTTCCCGGTTAAATATAAAATTCCCTCCGACAACGTAGTTTTACCAGCATCTACATGCGCAAGGATACCAACAACAAGTTTCTCCATAGTATATTTAAAAGCTCCTTTTTCTTTATGAATAATCAGTATTTATTTTTGCCATTCTACCTGCTAATTTCTTTATCAACTAATTATTTTAACATACTGATATAGATAAATCCAATAGGGTTCTGCTTTTATATACTTATTTGCTCAAAAAGAGCCCACATCTGCAATCAAATGTGGACTCCTTTACTTTTTTCGAAACACCTCTGCACTGTTAAAATTCTTTCTTCTCCATAAGCCGGACACCAATCCAAAAAGATCCCATATATACAATTACTGTAAATAATACAACTCC
>CAKRVX010000025.1 GCA_934409175.1 uncultured Blautia sp. | reverse complement strand
AGCTCTACATCCAGGGTTTACATGACAAATATTTTATTTTAATGACTTCTTATTTGCCTTAACTTAATGACATTGGACTTTTATGTCTCTCCCAGAAAATAATGTTCGTTTTTTTGTCTTTTTTTAAAATTGAG
The DNA here is from genome assembly GCA_934409175.1 of uncultured Blautia sp. GTDB lineage: Bacteria > Bacillota > Clostridia > Lachnospirales > Lachnospiraceae > Blautia_A. The sequence goes on along the minus strand of CAKRVX010000025.1, from coordinate 21,911 downwards.
TTTTCAAGGGTTAATGCCAATAATGTTCGTTTTTTTTGCCATTTTTCAAAATCGAGTTTTCAAGGGTTAATGCCAATAATGTTCGATTTTTTTCGATTTTCCGGAAAAAATTTTTCCAGTTTCTTTCCATCTCCAGTTTTTGTATAGGTTGGAATTTTAACATTCAGTGTTAAATTCCAACTTAAGAGTGAACAAGGTTGGGCTTTTTTTTATGCAAAAGTTACAACTTAATAGTGGACAAGGGCTTTGTACAGTGAACATGATTTGGAATAGTTCCATAAAAAGTTCCAACTTTACTGTGAACAAGAGAAAAATTGCTGAAGGAACTGTCTTCCACACAGAAAGTTACAACTTTACTGTGGACAAGACCATATAGAACTGACATGTAGCTGATTTTCTATTGTTTGTATAAACCGCATTTTGTGATATTATATTTACATCCTTTGTACATCTAGTACCTGAGAAAGAGGCGTTGGCGATTCGTCTCTTTTTCTTTTCCCTTATTGTGCACCTGTGACTGGGTAAAAGATGCTTAACCAAGCCTTTCAGAATGCAGTTTCCTGATTTTGTCACCTGTGTGGATCTGTTCAAAAAAAGCAACCATAATTAAACGGTTGCTTAAATCGGTATTCTAAGTAATAGAAGTTTAACGGATTCGCACCGTTCTCTCCATCATTGATGGTGTTTTCCTTCGTAAACTAATCATGACTTCTATTACTAGGATAATAATTTCATGTTTTTGTAGCTCTGTCAATCATTTTTCAAAATGTAACTCAAACAATCTTGATTTGTCACCTGTGCAAATTAAAAGACCTCCCATCGAAGCGGGAAGTCTTGTATATGTTATTTTCTTTTCTTTCGAAGCATGAATAATAATCCAGCGATTCCAATCAGTACGATTGCTGTGATACCAGTGCCAATATGATTGCCAGTTGGAACACCTGTACTCAGAGTATTTGTGAACTGCAACTTTACATCATCCTTGAGAGGACTGCAAAGAACCTTGTTTGTTGAAAGCTGAGATGCCTTGTCGTTCTCTGTTATCGCAACTGATGGTGCGTAGTCTCCGCTGTCTTCTGTTACTTCACATGAAGCACCGTACTTTATGCCACTTACAACGACTTTCTCGTTGTGCCTGATCCAGAAATCGAATTCGCCTGAACCTTGATTATCTAATGTGCAGTTTGTCGGATTGGAAATGCCACCAGCTGTAGAAGATGCTCTGTCGAGATTGATGCTGATGTCCGAATCTGGAATGGAATTTTCAATCTTCACATGTACTCTGAAATACTTGTCTTTTGACCCAAGATTGCCGGCCACTTTCTTGATGACGGTGACAGACTTGGTATCGTACTCGCTGACAACTGTAACGACCTGTTCATTTCCGAATTTGCTTGCTGTAAAAGGAACATCGGCAGATACATCATATCCCTCGGGTGCAGTTACCTGATGGATGAAATACTTCTTTCCTCCAACAAGCCTGCCATAGACAACATGATTTTCTCCATTACTTGTCCATTCTTCAATGATATTCCTGTCTTCATCAAGAATCTGAAACTTAGAGCCTGCAAGTTCTTTTCTGTTTGGGTCGAATGTCTGAATGACAGTTTCTGTCATTTTATTTGTGATTGTAAAGCCTGTTGACTTGTCTCCTTTGATAATGGACGCATATCCATCTGGAACAGGAGCCTCTTCAACCGTATATACATATCTGTCACCGTTCTCATCATACAGGGGAATAGATTGTGCTACCTTTGTACATGGATAGGTATCTGACTTGTCGAAAGTTACGGTTCTGAACAGTTTTCCGTTCTGAAGAATATCAACACTGATTGAATCAGGTCTTGTATTGTACTTATTGTTCTGATCATCGTAAGCTTTAGTAATCTTCAGCTGTCCGTAAATCTGAACGATTGCACGATTTGATAAAACTTCCTTTACCTGATCTGACGAATCTTCGTATACGGTGTTGACGTAGGCATCATCTTCCTGCTGTGCACCAGAAGGAATAATTGCCATATTTACTGTTACATATTCATTTGCACCAAGCGGTGTGGCGAGTCTGAAAGCTGTCATAGCTTTTCTGTCCGGATTTGTAAATGTCACGTTCCTGGCTGTTGAGTCTATCGTGCAGTTTCCGATGTCCTGCCAGCCACTGTAATTTTTGATCACTGAGAAGTCAGAAGTCTGAACATCTTTACTTTCAGTATACTGAGCTGGACAGGCGTCCTGTGAATACGACGCAAATGCTGAAGGCGCACTGCTGTAGTCCATAACGATTTGCTGAATTTTATACGTTCCCCCGAAGTGCGAATTCCGGTCGTCACCATTGTATGGCAGAACATCATAGAGATATGCGTCAGACATTGGATTTTCAGATGTGTTTGAAAGAACAATAGAATAGTTGAATTTTTCACCAATGTTTACAAATGGCGTATCTGTAGATTTGGCAAGTGATATAGCAGTCAGCTTGATGACACTGAATGATGCCTGTGCATAGTTCCCTAACTGTGCTATCTGCTGACGCTTGTCGCCATCGCCTGAAATTGTGGCAGTTGCAGTAAGCTGTTGGTTGTTTACAACGTCATCGGGATTGCCGACGTTTCCAATCGTACAGTCGAATGTTATATCATCATAGACTTCACCGATTCGAACATTTTTCAGCTGCCAGACAAGCTTTGTAGAACCGTCATCGTTCTCAGTCACTGTCGGATCAAGTCTATTCTTGCCGAAGTAAGCAGAATCTGGAATATACGAAACTCCTTTTGGAAGAATTTCTGTGACTTTCAGATTGGTTCTTCCTTCAGTAGTAATATCTTTCTGATTAGTTTCTGTCTTTGGAGTAAGAACATACGAAACAGTACGTTCGTTCTTATCCAAATCATACACGGTTTTATTGTTTTTGAGATGCTGTTCAATCTTGGATGAATAAGTCAACAGAAGCAATGAGTTGCCATATGTCGCTCCTCCACTATGACCACCAACTAGCTGCCCATCTTTATATTCGGCTGGCGTATATTCTGTATACATGACACGATATCGTCCTTTGATATCGTCTGCTAAAATTCCATTTCTGTAAGAAGTGTCTCCATAGCCATAGACATTTTCAGAATCCTTATACGGTATATCTTCCATATTTTTACTTGATGATATGTCGTCAGTATCATCCCATGCCCTGAATTCACTGCAGGTTATGTATACTTTACCAGAATACTTTTGGTCTTGCTTTGCGGTCACCGTAGTTCTGATATCCACAAGTTCCCCATCACCGGAATAATAAATTTCTCCTTTTCCTTCCGCCAGTACTCCAACACAGACATAACCGCTGTCTTTTAAATCGTTCAGATCTTTAAAATAAATCAGGTTTTCCTCCTGCGTGTGGGTCATTTCTTCATTATCTTTCCATCCGGTCTTGTCAGGTTTTGCTGCATACAGCAGCTGTGTATAGGAAGTTTTAGAGAGAACAGTATTTCTAATCATCAGTCTTGATGACTGCGTATCAAAAGCACCGCTTTCATACTTCTGAAGAAGATGAAATTTTTTTATAAATCCATCACCCCGATATCGCCCTTCGCTCTCAATCTGGAATGTCTCGCATGTACAGGCCGAACTGTTTGCATCGGACCATGGCACGGCTTTATGATAACCAGCGGAATCGAGGAAAAGGTTTCTTGTATCAATCGATCCAGTCGGATAGGAATTTGCTAAAACTGTATTGCTGTTGTCATTTGCAAGCTGCTCTGTATTTGTTGCTGCACCGGATATGGATGTTGCAGAAAAGTTGCTGATACTGACATTGAATATGATATCTTTCATTTCATCAACTGTATCTGGAAAAGTCAGCAGATACTGAAGATAGTCCACGGCAAAGAAACCAATATTGTCAGAAAAAATTTTTCTTTCCGGTACGTGCAGACCTTTTTTTGGAAATTGCCATGTTTCTGTATTGAATTTGTAATTTTTAACTGCTACATGGTATAGATTTTTCTGGCTCTCATCCTCTACAATGCTTACATTTCCACCATCATAGCAGCTTTGTTCGCCGCCTCCTAAATTTCCAGGTATGCTCCATGGAAGGTAGCTTTTAATCCAATCATCTTCAGGCAATTTCATCATGCGGTTTAAATATCCTTTGTTATTTGAATCCTCGTTTTCATCATAATTCCAAAGGTAGGTCTGATAGAATGGATCATCTTTCATATCTTTTCCGTTGACTGTGTGAGAGGTTGTGACATCAAAGGTAATATCACCCTGAGGAATTTCGATACCTTTCAGTTTTTTATCGGCTGACGAATTATACAGCTGCAGCCCGATTGCGTATCCTAAAAGTCTTCCTTTTGTTGTTCCATTATTCGTTCTTGATATAGTACCGGAATTCAAATCGTAAAAATGATATTCATTACAGTTACCATTTCGCATTAAAACTATATTATACCTGGGTGCCGCTGAAACAATCGTAGAATCAGTTACTGTTCTGCTTTCTTCATCACTGTTGCCATCTAGATAAAGCTTGATTTCTGGTTTTATCTCTGCACCGTTTGCCGCACCCTTGACATCAATACCTACAGAGAGTGTTTCCGCACCAGGTATCGTGCCCTTGTCTAACACACGATATCCTGTCAGTTTCTGTACTCCGTTTTCTTCTGTCTGCTGTGGGTTCTGCATCCATTTCATGGCATCCATATTGAAGTGTGCAACAGATTTATCGACGGGAAGTGTAACTTCAATCATAAGGTTAGTTCTGTCGATTGGATCATCTGTATTAATTGCGGTTACGTACTCAAGAGTGTAGTAGATGCTATCAAAGGATCTGACAATATCATTCTTTGCATTTGAGTCATCACCAGCCACATTGTCACCGTCAAACGGTTCTGTTCCGTCAACTTTTTCCTTGATTCTTGCAGATGACACATAGCATTTGCTTGTTGGCTCTGCGACAGTTTGTACATTTTCTTCAGTCTGTGTAAATGCCTGTGTTTCCGTATCATCGGAAGTGTCATCCGCTGTTTCTGTGACTGGCGTACTGCTGTCAGTTTCAGCTGATACAGACGTTGCTTTTCCCGCAAGTCCGATAATCATCAACATGGCGAGAAAGAATAGAAATATTCTGTTACCTTGCTTCTTCATTCTTAACCTTCCTACTTTCTATAATTCACTTTTTATAAGATTTCGACGCCTTCAATATAAGTTGTAAGTGTCCGACAAAAAGAAAAAGACCAACAAATCTGTCAGTCCTTCATCAGTGTTATTATATGTGGTTCAAATAGTCAAAACGCAAAAATTACAGAAATCCGTCAGCTTTCTTCATGGATAAGAAAGTTAACGGATCATATTTTATAAATAGTGCGATAAACTTGAAGTTATCTATTCGCATAATCAATCAAAATCTTTTTGCAGCTACTGCAACGATAAGCTTCACAATGAGGGATTCCTCCTGAACCTTCACTCAATTCCAGATCGTCCGATTTTTTAATGCGAATAACTTTCATCGGATTATCAACTACAAAAGCAAAGTCTCGTGAGCTTATTAGGTATCCTCTTATCATTTCTTCACCACAATATGGACATTTCATGCTGCTTAACCTCCTATAAATAACGATTATCTTTCTGAATAAAGTATATATGAATAATCAGTGGATTGAAACTTCCTGCCAGTCAATTCTTATATTCAATGTGCAATTGACCTCTACCGAATTGGTGCGACGCTATCACACTTTTTCCAAAATCTAGCAAACTCCAGCTTTTAATATTCCTTCAGAAAACTATTTTCTTTCAGCGTTCAGCCAGCGAGTGATGATGTCCTGTATAGACAGTTCACAGTCAATATCACCATTGGTATCACATTTTGTGCATGTTCCATTCTTTCTTGCATTTTGGCAGAAATCCATGCAAAGGTCTTCTGGATAGAATTTGCCGTTTGACAGATCTGTCAGCCAGTCTGCAAGTTCTTCATCTGACAGTGTTTTCAGCCATTCCTTGTTAGTCATCTTTGCTCTCCTCATCCATCACAGCTCCACAGAAAGGGCAGTGTGGTTTCTCCATGTTTACTTCTTTACCGCAGTTTGAGCAGGTACATTCTCTTGCGTAAAAGAAGCCTGAAACGGCTGTCGGATCCTCAACCTTCTTATGAATCCAGTGTGCGTGTATTTCTTTGTTTTGTGTCATATTTGTGTTCCTTTCTTCGTTTAAAAGAGTTTTGACTGTTCCACAAGTATTGACCCTTTTACAGAATGTTCCCGTTTTGGAAATGATCTGACAAAGGCATCTATACCTTCTTGCGTGCTGATTGGTACAGCATCATACTGCTTAATTAACATCTGGTTTCCAGCCTGTTCAACTATATCTGGTGACAGACAGCCAATCGGTCTGTGCAGTTCTGCTGCTTTTCTTACTGCGTGCATTGTTCAGCCATCCTCAGATGTCTCAAGGACAATTAACCCGTCAGCAATCCCGGCTTGTAGTCTGTCACGTTCTACATAGGTTGCTTTAGTCGGTGCATGGCCAATCGGATATTCCGATATGGCTAGAGACCCGTTATCAATCATCTGCAGAAACAATCCTGTGTTTTCTGACGGCACTACCATATCCAGACCGCAAGGCATGACGGCAATTGTACAGCCTGTTTCCATTGCGCCTTTGTGACCGCATGTGTCACTTCCAACAGCAAGGCCACCAACGATAACGTATTCCTTTTCAGCAAGTATATGTGCCAGTCGTGTGCCCACTCTAGATGCATAGTCAGATATCTTTCGACTGCCGATGACTGTTATAAATTTACACGGTTTACGCAAGAGCATCGTATTTCCCTTTGCAAAGAACAGCACAGGTGCATCACTTCCAAGTGCACGGAAGTTCTCAGGATAAAGATAGTCATACAGGGATATCGCTGAAATTCCCATTGATTCCTGCTTTTCAAGGATACGCCCAGCTTTGTATAGAACATTCTTGAGCGTCACTTCGTCCACAGGATTAATTCGTGTATTTATCATGGTGAGTTGATTCACAAGCCAGTGCAGCGTTTCAATTTGAATATATTCATTCGTCAAAATCTTCCTGTATGGAATAAGAAATCTATTCAATGTTCTCCGTCCAACTCCAGGCAGCAGAGACAGTGCAAGTATTATCTGGTGATGTGTGTATCTCATAACACTAATTATTATACTACTGCCCGAGAACAGCAAAAGAAAAAGGAGACCGAAAGAAGTCTCCTTGAGTTGTGATACGTTTAATCCATCTGTGCAAGTGCATCAACCAGTGGCAGCATTTCATCAAGCTTGTCAACGATACGTTGCTGTTCTTCGATTGGAGGAAAGGGAATCATAAACTTTTTCAAATTTTCTGCTGACAAATTTGGTTGAGCAGTCCCATTATCATTTTTTGTTATCTGTTTGAAAAGTAGAGCTGAATCAAGAAAATAATCTAGGTAATTTTGATTTAGTCCATTTTCGAAAACTCTTAAAATAACTAATGAGGACGCAATTGCACCTGTATTACCTGTAAATTTGGCATGTTTCCCTAGAGAGCCACGAATACACATCAATCGATCATTATTTTTCAATTTACCTGCGCGTAATAAGTTGTATTGTTCTTCGGATAAATATAAAAGTTTTCCATCATTACTTACTTCATTATTGTTTAAATTTAACGCACTTATAAAAGGATGCTTGCCATTTCTTTGTAATTTGCTTTTTGAAGGATAGTTTTTTCCTCGATCTCCATTTAAAACTGACATCACGTCTTCTATTTTTACCAAACACCATTCTGAAGGAAGATGAAATAATACTTTTTTTTCTTTTGCCTGTTTAACGCTTTTTTTGTTGCAAACCATATCTCTTTGACTTTTAACATGATTCAGTGTAGTTTCAACTGACGTATCGCTTGTTAGCTGTTCCGTTAATTGGCCCATCATTCCAGCCTGCAGCAAGCTGTCTCTCATATCCTTCGGAAACTGTTCCTTGAGTTGTACAAGCTGGTTTTCAAGCTTCTCGTATTCGTCAATCTTGGTCATAAGTTCGTCTACACGTTCAACGATGCGTTGTTGTTCTTCGATTGGTGGAATAGGGATGACCTTGTTTTTCAACATTGTTTGAGTTATCTGATTAATTGTTTCTGTTTTAACATCATCCAATGCTCCTCTAAAAGTATGTGACGCCAAATAATATTTTACATAATTTGGGTTCACCCATTTTGTGTGTATTTTTGCCATAAAGGCACCAAACGCCATTCCTTCTTTGTCTACTATTGCGGCTTTTCCAACCAGTTTTCTACTTCCATTTCTAACACAAATTAAAATATCGCCTTTATGAATTTTTGAACTTTCAGGAATTTCCATTGAAACATAAACATTATCAGAATACGAAATTCGTCCATTTTTTATATTCGACGAACGCAATACCAATGTTCCTTTATTTGAAACATCTTGAGGATGGTATGTAAGGCCAATATTTGTTAATGTAACTTCTCCAAGTCGTTTCCATTTCCAACAAGCCGGTATATCAAAAGGAATCTCATTTTCCTCTACGCTCGACAATTCTTTTTCCTTTTTTATCAACTTGTTTATAATTAATTGTTCTTTCTCTTTCTGAATATTAGAAAGCGTAAATTGTACAGCGGTGTCTGTTTTTAATTGTTTTGTTAATTTTCCTTGCATTGCTGCCTGTAAAACAGCTTCCCTTAAATTATCAGCTAACACATGAGCCATCACTCAACCCCCAGTAATCGCTTGATTTCAGCGAGTTTTTCGTCCATTTCCTTATCGAGTTCATTACGCTTCGCAATGAAGTTGTTGATTGTTTCTTCTGGAGAAAGGATTTCCTTTTCTTCAGTTGGATATCCACATAGATCAATATTGTAGTTCAGAGCTTTGATTTCGTCGATGGAATAGCATCTGGACTTGAATGTCTGCGTAGCATTATCATGAGTTTTTTCATCTACGATTTCTGCTCTGTTGTCCCACCATTCGTCTACCGGTTCAAAGTGTTCACGGAGCATTGGCTTTGTTTTGCTGAAATGCTTGTAGCCTTCGGGCATATCCATGCGGTAGAACCATGTCTTTTCTGTAGGACCTGTCTTGTCAAAGAATAGCAAATTGGTAGCAATACCTGTATATGGTGCAAAGCAGCTCTGTGGAAGTCTGATGATTGTGTGCAGATTACATTCGCTCATCAGATACTTTTTGACTTCAAGCTTTGCATTATCTGTTCCAAAGAGGAATCCGTCAGGAACGACCATAAGTGCACGGCCGTTCTTCTTGAGTCTCTTGACAGTAAGTGCAACGAATAGATCAGCAGTTTCTGAAGATCGCATGTTGGCAGGGAAAGCCTGCTGGTCAGATGGACTCGCAACACCGCCGTATGGAGGATTGAGAGCTGCCACATCTACCAGATCATCTCCGTAGTATTCTGAGAAGTTTTTGATATCCAGAGAATCACCGAATCGGATATCCGGAACGTCAACGCCGTGAAGCATGAGGTTTGTCACGCACAGTCTGTAAGGCATAGGCTTGAATTCTCCACCACGTACAGAATGCTGATAGACTTCCATATCTTCATTATGTCCAAGTCTTCTCTGAGCACCGAGAGTATCAAGAATATCAACGAGGAATCCACCTGTTCCACATGCCCAGTCTGCACATGTTTCACCAAGCTTTGGATGAAGATGATCAACTGCGAATCTTGTAATTGCCTTTGGAGAATGGAATTCACCGTATTTTCCCATAGCCTGAAGACCATTCAGCAGACCTTCATACATTTCTGAAAATTCATGAGAACCTGTAACACCGGACAGATCAACGTAGTTGAACTGATTAAGAACTTCTCTGAGATTGTAGCCATCCTTCATAAGGTTGACAGCATCAGCCATTACCTGCTTGACGATAAGTGCTCTTTCGTCTGTAGAATCAAACACAACTGTAGCTTTTCCATCAATATCAATTGCTTCACCATTGAGAACAGGCATCAGCTTTCTATCAACAAATTCAATCAGTTCTGGTCCAGTCAACGCATTCTTTACATCGAATTCACCACTTTCTGTTGTTGGTGCAGCCCAGTCTCTCCATCTGTATCCTTCAGGAATGACTGGTACATAGTCGTCATCGAGTTCTGCTTCCTCTTCCTTGTAGTCATATACCTTCAGGAAGATGAGCCAGACCATCTGCATCAGACGCTGTACGTCACCATCGACACCTGCATCCTTACGCATAATATCCTGTAATCTTTTAATAAGTGCTGTTAAGCTCATTGCTGTTTTCTCCTTGTTTTTTCATTTATACCTGATTCCGACAGAATATATCAGAATCAGGCTCCGAATCAGTTTTTATCAAATGTTGTACACTCGTCTTTCGAGTTCCTTTAATGTTGCGTAATACTTTTCTTTTGTACCGAAATACTTCTTCAGAATACCAAGAGGATTGCCATACTTCTTGAAGCGTGCATGACTGAAAGTCGTCTTGATATCCTTCAGGTTTGTGAAGCTTGTATCTGCATAGGCATCAAGCAGCCCTCTCAGAATGTCTCTCTTTTCATCTGTAAATTCAGACAGATATTTTGCAATTTCCGTATTCTGGGTACGCTGAATCTTGCTTACCGGAGGCTCAATATCGTATCCGAGACATGCAATGATATCAAATACATCAACCGTATATCCGTATCTGATCTTGAATGATTTTTCCCAGCTTGGAGCATCGTCAATCAGCAGGGAATTAGCGAACATAGACTTGTCCTGTGCAATCTTCCATGCATCTCTGAACTCTTCATATGTTGGATAGCAGGCAATGATGTTGTTTCTAACACAGATATCAAGATTCTGCTTTACAAGATGTCCGTTCTGATCAAGATACCGTACTTCTTCATCCACAATCGTCACCTCTACGCCGTTTACAACTGCTTTGCGTGAATCCAGTACTTTATCCGGTTCAACAGGTGGATGATAAGGTTTGACTGGTGGCGGTGTGAATGGTCTCTTCGTATCAACAAGTGTAACAGTAACGGGATCGCCATCGAATGATGGATCACTGAACTTCAGGTAATTCTTTCTGAAGTCGAGGATTGTGAAGTACATTTTTGAATCCTCTTCACCATTGCACATGAATTTTTCCTTGACTCTCGTGCCACGTCCGATGATCTGCTTGAACTCTGTCATCGAGCCGATTGTCTTGTCCAGAACAACGATCTTGCATGTTTCTGCGTCAACACCTGTTGACAGCATGCGTGAAGTTACCGCAATGACAGGGTAGCGGGAACCTGGATCAATAAAGTTGTCCAGTTCTGCCTTGCCGACATCATTGTCGCCTGTAATTTCCATAACGTATTTAGAGTTTTCAGCCAAAAGATCAGCGTTCAGATTCTCAAGCCTTGCAACCATATCTCTTGCATGAGCAATGTCCTCACAGAACACAATCGTCTTTGCGTACCGCATGTCATTGACCTTCATGAACTCAGTAATACGCTGTGCCACAAGCTGACGGCGGTCTTCAACAACAATCTTTCTGTCGAATTCTTCCTGAGTGTATGTTCTCTGTTCAACAGGCTCACCGTGAATATCCAGCTTGCCTGGTTCTGGTGTATATCCTGTCTTGTCGATATCAAGTTCAACGGAAACGACCTTGTATGGTGCAAGGAAGCCGTCTTCGATTCCCTGCTTCAGGGAATATGTATAGACTGGGTTGCCATAGTATGCCATGTTGGATTCTGATTCAACCTTGACTCTGGCATTGTGTGCAGCATTGAATTCCTTTTTCAGACGGTCAAGCATTCTGAAATCGTTAGGAGAGTTGGTCAGTGCTCTTGTGAGCTTGTCTGAAGCAATACTTTCCTTTTCAAGAGCCTCTTCAATTCCACCGTCCTTCGGTGTTGCTGTCATACCGATCTGAACAGCTCCTCCGAACCATTCGAGAATCTCGTGCCATGAGCTGTCATCTGATGCAGAACCTCTGTGAGCTTCATCAACGACAACAAGATCAAAGAAGTCTCTTGGGAAATTCTTGTAATGATCCTTGTCCTTTGTCTTCAGCTGCTGATAAATTGCAAGATAGATATCCTTTGAAAAGTCGATCTTGCTGTTGTCAAACTTCTCCATTGCATTTGTGAATGGCTGGAAGTCTTTCTTCATGGTCTGATCTACAAGAACGTTTCTGTCCGCAAGGAACAGGATCTTCTTGAACTGTCTTTCTCCGTTGACCTTTGCATGGAAAAGTCTCCATATAATCTGGAATGCTGTGAACGTTTTACCTGTACCTGTTGCCATTAGAAGGAGAGCACGGGTATTTCCCTTGGCGATATGCTCGACAACTCTGTTAATAGCGATACGCTGATAGTATCTAGGCTTCTTCCCTGATACAGTCGTGTAGTAAGGCTGTTCGAGAATTGCCTGTGCAGAATCGGTGAATCCTTTTTCCTTGATGTATCTGTCCCACAGCTCTTCTGGTGTAGGAAAATCCTCAAGTCTCATTCTTCTGTTAGTACCTGCAATCATGTCCTTTTCATGCAGTTCAAGTCCATTTGTGCAGTATGCGAAAGGAACGTCAAGATCTCTTGCATAGTCAATGACCTGTCCGTATCCTTCGTCAGCTGAATGATCCTGTCCTTTGGCTTCTACAACAGCAAGCAGCACATTGTCTTTCCAGAGCAGGAGATAGTCTACCTTCTTCTGCTTGCCTCTGTGCGCATCATTGTATTCATCAATGGAGATTCTTCCAGCTGTATAGACATATTCCATAAGGATCTTGTCCTTGTCTTTCCATTTATTTTCAATCACTGGTGTGATCAGCTTCAGCTTTGTGGTTTCTTCATTCTTCTGCTGCTGAATCAATTCGTTTGGGTCTAGTACCGCCATATTATTATCCTTCCTCACTCACTTCCTGAGTGTCGCCGTAAAGCTCTTCAAATAATTCTTTTTTATACTTGTAATAGGTGTTTCGAGAAATTCCAATTTTATACATTACTTCATCGTCTGTCATTGTTCCCTCAAACTCTCGTGCCAGTTTTCGTATCTGGCATTTAGCTTTTTTTGACTTTTTGGTTGTATATTTTATTCCTTTCGGCTGACCAAGCTTGTTTCCGTTGGCTTTTGCTGTAAAAACACGCTTTGATGAATATTTCGCCAGAATGACTGATTGTGTGAGGTAGTTATTGATACACTTTACAAGGATGTTTTCAAAGCTCTCGTTTGAACCAATCAGAGTCTTGATGAACATGCTGTTGCACTGAGTGGATCTGTCAAATGCAAGTTCTCCACCTTGCTGTATGATTTTCATGTATTCACTGACAATCGAGTCGATATTTGCACCCAGATCAGGACTGTTCAGTTCTTCAACAGAATTGCATATAAGTATGTCGTCTGGCTCGATAAACGATTCTGTCAGCCACCGCTTTGTATCCATATAAATGATTTCACTGCCGTAGATTGCTTCAACCACGGCTTTTTCATTTTCTGATCTGGACGGATCAAAAAAATAATAGACTTTCATTTCTGCTCCTTTCCGCTTTTCTACATTGTATTAATTTTAATTATACAAAATAAAGACGTCAGGCCGCAATGCATATATAGCTTTTCCAGGCTACATAATAATTATACATCATAAAAAGTATTAAAACAATATATTCAATTTTAATACGTTTTGAGATTGTTTTATCTTTCCTAGTGGTATATCTTATGGATATATCAAAATTGTATTTTCAATTTTAATACACTTTGGGAGGTGATATATTTGTTAGCCAATATTCTTGCACCATATGATGATGAAATGCTTCACTCATGGATTGAAAGAAATGCTTACGTCAACTGCTACGATGACATTAAGGATTTTCTCAGAGATTTTTCTCCGTTAAGCAGATACAAAATTATCGGTTCAACGTCACAGCTTGATATGATTTTTCATCTTCTCGATGTTGAAGACTGGGCAAAAATGTACTCTGAGCACACTGAATATTCTTTTGTTGCTCCGTTCCTGAATGAATACGGACAGATATCAGTTTTAAATGCTGCTTTTGGAATAGACTCTTTCAACACGAACTCATTCATCCATGAAACATTTGTATGCCCTGAGTGCCAAAAAGAGCATCCTTATTTTCGTGTATGGCACAATCTTCCAGGGGTGACAGTATGCTACAGGCATAAATGTCCTCTTGTACGTGCTGATAATTATTTTGAAGTTCCGGATTTCAAAGAAGACTGCGTTCCAGTAAGTGTAGAAAATATTGCTTACGCTGAATACAGTCATGACCTTCATAAAAGAAATCTTTCCTGCAATGTCTCATATTTCAACAGCCTTTTGGAAATCGACAGTTCCTTTCGCACCATGCATACTGACGTCTATGTAAAAAAACTTATGGCTAAGCATCCTTCTGTCAATGATATTCCTCTTCCGGACCATAGCGATTTTATTCCAAATGAAGACTATGAGCTGCTGCATCAATGTGGAAATGTCATTGATTTAATACATACGCCTTGCCATACACGCTTCTGTTCGACAGTCAGTGGATTCAAATATGATTTCCGCTGTCCATCATGTGCTCAGAAACTGAGCGAAGCAGAACGATTTGCCAGACATGTCTATACTATGGGAAACGGAAAATACAAGCTGGTTGAGCCTTACACCAGCCGATCTGAAAAGATAAAACTGCTTCACGCTGACTGCGGGACAGTTTCTACGTTTACACCGATTTCTTTTTTATCCGGTACAAGATGCAAATGTGAAAATTTCAGAACAATTGAAAGTTTAAGAGTCATGTTTAAAGAGAAGTATCCTGGATTTACACCAATTTCATATGAAGGATCGGAGCTTACAGTCCGCCATGACGACTGTGGAAAAATTTTCACTGTTACGTGGAAATACTGGGCAATGAATGCATTTTGCCGAATCTGCCATCCGCGCAAATACCTTGATAAAGAAACCGTCCAAAGTGAAGTTAAAAAATACAATCTGGAGCTGGTTGATTTTTTCAAACAGTGTGACAAAACAAAAGTTACTGTCAAGTGCCCTGCAGGACATATTTCAACGATTGGACTTTATCATCTTCATGACATTCAGGGCTGTCCACAGTGCTTAGCACTCAACAATCCGAAACCTGCAACGGAGACTTTGTATGGATTTATTAAAGCTACTTATTCAAATTCATTATTCTTTTATGATGATATGCTTGGTCTTTTCGGAACCGGTGCTAAAAGAGTGTTGCAGTTCTTGCGTGACAAACAGCTGATCATTCAGGTGGCACGAGGCTGCTACAGACTTCCAGAAGTAACAGTTTCATCTACAGAAGTCATTGATCAGAAGTACATAATCAGAAATGGTAAGCATATCGGTTATCTGTACGGAACATCTTTCCTGTACTACTGCCTTGAAATCGGAGATGTGCCTGATCGTCTTTCTATAGCAACTTTAAAAGAGGCAAAACCATGGGCAAGACTTACAAGTTACAACAATACCGAACTCAGATTGAAAGCTGCTCCAGAATCTATGGATGAAGACAACTGGCAGATACTTCAGGTTGCAGATTTTATTAATGGTATTCCTTTTTACTGCAAATCCCCATCTGAAGTAATTCCGAAACTTCTCAAATATATCGATGACAAGGCGCTTTCAAAATCAGATATTATCAAACAGTTGACAGGAAATCACTGTCTGATGGATTCAATCAGAATGGAGCTGGAAGATGAGAAAGAAAAGTGAACAGACAAAAGAAAAGTTGAAAATGGGAACTGGAACAGGAGCTGACTACAGCCCCTGGATACAGGTTGGTGAATTCGGCTCCGTCGGTACTGCAGGTCGAGTCGTTGACTGGAAAACTGGCAGAGTCGTTCATCTTATGTCGCAGGTTGAAATTAATTTCTGGTACATTCTGCGATGGAATGACAACATACTTGATATCAGAGAGCAGTTTCCACTTGAACTTGAAACCACAGAACTTATTGCAGAGGAATATGGAATATCCCACCCGGCAAGGAACGGCAAACACATTGTAATGACAACAGATTTTCTTGTGGATGCTGCTGAAGGAAGTATGGCCTTTTCAATTAAACGAACAGCTAACCTTTCAGAAAGAACGCTAGAAAAGCTGTATCTGGAACAGCATTACTGGATGCGCAGAGACGTTCCGTGGAAACTTGTTACAGCAGACGATTTTGATATGCTTGCTGCAAGAAACATCAGAGATATTGTTGCGTTTTACAATGTTACAGATTTCAAGGATCGCATTTCCTTTTTGAAGTTCCTTGTTGCCAGAAAATATATTCAGATTGATATTTCAAAAGAACTTGACTGGCAGGAACTCTGTATTACACATAACGACGAGATTGAGTGGTTCGAAAACCTGAACACTGAGATCGTTTCAATACCATATAAATCATAGGAGGAATAATCAAGATATGGAGAATATCAGCATTACTGTTTCCGACATTGTTGTAAAGGATGGAATAAGATACCGAATTATTGGCTACGCACAAGGAGTATTTTCATTATGCTGCATGGACAGCTCTAACCTTGTGATAGAACTGGTCGATTCTGCAGAACTCATTCATATGGTTGAAAAAAAAGTAATTGACCACATAAAAAACAAAGATATAGAACGAAAAATCATTAATATTAGCTCACTTACCACAAAACAGTCCGAAGCGTACGAGGCTAAACTGGCATTTGTTACGTCTGTGTCTGAAACATATGGACCGCTTTACAATAAACTAAGTGGCAAAAATCCAAAGCCAGAATTTGCAAAAGCATATTTAAGAGCAGGTTACGCAAAGTCAAGTGCGTGGGTTATCATTAAACAATATTTGCAGTCTGGATGCGACCCTGTAGCTCTTGTTGACCAGCGTATCTTCAGAACAAAAAACAAATCTTATACATATAAAAACAAAACAGGAAGACCATCTTCTTCATCTATTGGTGTTGGGTGTGTTTTAACAAGTGAAGTTTTCGAAACAATGGAAGAGGCAAGAAAAAATTATCTTTCTGGCAGAGCAAAAACAATCAAAAGCGCCTATCGAGAAATGATTCGAACTCACTATATGAAACTGGAAGAATCTTCAAAGGGTGTTCATCTTGAAATTATGCCACAGAATATGCGACCTACTGAAAAGCAGTTCTATAACTATGTCAAATCAAGATGTACCGAAAAAGAAATTGCCATCGCAAAAACTTCTGCTCAGGAATACAGAAACTCACAGCGTCTGCTTCTTTCAGACAACTTGAATGGTGTTTCCGGTCCTGGATCACTGTTCGAAGTTGATGAATGTGAACTGGACGTGTCTGTTGTAAGTGAAATGAATCCAGGAGTTGCGGTAGGCCGTCCAGTTGTCTACGCAATGATTGATGTGTACAGCAGAATGATTGTCGCGGTTTCTATTGCTTTTGATAACAACTCATTTAAAGGTATTACTAACTGTCTGCTGAACCTTCTGGAAGACAAGCAGGAGTGGATGAAAAAATACAATATTTCGATAGAGAAAGACGACATGCCTTCTCACATTATTCCGCAGAGACTTAGAAGTGACTACGGAAGTGAGTATATTTCATATAACATGGAACGAATCGGAAAAGAGCTTGGCATTCAGATGGAGCTGGCACCTCCTGGCACAGGCTCTCTTAAAGGGCAGATTGAACAGCTGTTCCATCAGATACATGCGGCACAGAATCCTGCTTTAGAATCTCACGGACTGATTGAGAAAAGACACGATTCCAATCATCACAGAGAAGCTTCACTGACTGTCAACGAGGTAACAGCAATGGTTCTTGCTACGGTTGCTGTTCACAATCGTCAATATATGGAAAATTATCCGCTTACTGCAAAAATGAGAAAAGCACATGTAAACCCTACCCCGATAGATTTATGGAAATACGGTGTAGAAGTTTGCGGATCACCTCGAATAATCAGCAATGAAGATGAATTCAGATATTCACTGCTGCTTCCAGTATCAGCAAAACTTTCAAAATCTGGAATCAAGTTCAAGACGCTTCAGTATATGAACTTTACGGATGGTGATCTTCTGAAAGAAATGCTGAATCTGAAGAACAGATCTGAACCATTCAACTGCCGTATCGACCCTCGCAATGTTGGAAACATCTATTATCTGAGAAAGAACGCTCTTATGGTTGCATCTCTGAATGCCAGCAAAACCGGAATGAAAGAGTTCGAAGGTGTCAGCCTGGAAGATTACGAACAAATTCTTAAAGCAAAGAGAGAATTAGATCGTGCTGGAAAAGAAGAGAATTTAAAACTTGAAATTGCGTTGCAGGACAGACAAAAAGCTATCGTGAAGCAAGCTGTCAAGCGAAAAACAGGTCCAGCAGATACACAGAATCTCAAAGAAAACAGAGCAATCGAAAAGCAGCGAGAGGCATTAAATCACGCTGTTGTACCTGCTGACAAGCCAACGGCCGAAACAGCTGATTCTCAAATTGACAATTCTGCCAAAGCATCACAAGGCAATGCCCAACAGACAGATATTATTTCAGATGTCTATGAAGCATTGGCCGCATTCGAAGAAGATGAGTGGGGTAAAATGATATGAGGAATAAATACAATACAAATGGATATGGATCGATTGTGGACGCAATCTATACTGAGCCAAAATGTTCAATGGACAAAGACAACATTTTAATCACAGCATTGCCTGAGCCACTGGTGGAAAAGAGTGATCTATTCATAAATTACACAAGGGGTATACCTTCTTACAGCTCCTCTCAAAACAGTTATCTCACACGTACAGAAAGGAGATTTCTTGTACCTCAACTACGCAATGTCAGAATTTTTCTACCTTTCGAGGCGTCTCTGGAGACAGAATTTTATAACGCATTGATCAACTCCTACCGTTTGAGAAAAATTCTCAAGATAGATTCTTCAGAACTTTATTCGAAAGTAATTGGGAACACTGGTGAAGCAACAAATGCTGGTTTTTCACTCTTGGGATATTCTGGATGTGGAAAATCATCTGCAATCTCGATGCTGGTATCACATTACCCGCAGGTTATTCGTCATCATCTTCCAGACGGCTCTACACTTTCACAGATTCTTTACATTGTTGTTTCCTGTAACTCAACAAACAATTTCGCTGAACTTTATGGAACAATCGGAAGAGAAATCGATAAAGCTCTTCACACAGATATTTATGAAAGACTTATCAACAGTTGTGGGGGTCTGGGAAAGAAACAGAACAAAGTAATTGAACTGATTGAAAAATTCGGCGTCGGAATCTGCATCCTTGATGAAATTCAACAGTTGAGTTTTTCAAGAACAAAAACAAATACGTTTGAATCGTTTCTGACTATTTCAAATTCCACAAAAGTTGCTATTGGTGTAGTTGGTACAGAAGATAGCTATCAGAAGATGTTCCAGGCACTCAGAACAGCAAGAAGACTGGGTTATGAAATCCCTGCCACTGCATACTGTAATAACAAAAAATACTTCAAATTTGTTATGAAGGAACTATTCAAATATCAGTGGTTCGATCATAAGCTCAAACTGACACAGGATTTAATCGATGTATTCTATGATGAAACAAGAGGAATTATCGATCAGGCAGTAAGTCTATGGATTTCCGTTCAGGATGAATATCTGTTAAGGCCAGAACACTTTACGGTTACACCTCACTTTGTTTCAGAAGTCTTCAGCAAGCGATACCCTCATTTGCGTGGTCTTATCCATTCCATCTTGACTCCTGAGGATAATGAAAAGATTCTGGAAATTCTGGACAAAGCAAATTTAAAGTATCAGCATGATTTAGAAGCCTCAAAACAGAATTACATGATGGAGCAGGTTGGTGAAGACAAGGATCTTGCAGATATTGAAAATCTGGTTCGTTCAACAACAATGGCTATCAGAATTGTAAATAAACGTGCAACCGATCAGGAAATCGAAGAAGTGTGCAAAGCTGTTATTTCCGAAACTCCTGTTGATCAGAGAACTGTTGACAATATAGCACCTGTCGTAAATGACAGGCTGCTGCAGAAGAAAAAGCAAACGCCTAAGAAACAAAGAAAAGTCAGTAAGGAAGACATGCTTAACAGTGTCATGGGTGGTGCATGAAGCAATAACAATTCTGCATTTCTATAAATCAACCTGTTTCATCGCATTACTACAAAAAAAGCATCCACCATGGTCAGGTGGATGTTTTTCGAATATCCAAAATTGGTTGAGGTTTTGATATATTCTTTTGAATCAAGTGGTCAATTATGTTTATATACCTAAAATTTGCTTTTTCTTTGCAATGAATTCTTCTTCAGTTAAAATTCCTTCATCAAATAATTTCTTAAATTCTCTTATCTTTGCAATATCATCTAAGGTATTATCACTAGTATTTGTAGTTTTATGAAGCATAGTATTTTCACGATTGGCTATTTCCATCATTTGCTCAATAACTGCTGCTATTTTATTAGCCTTATCAGTAGATATTCCACAATTTATGGAGAATATAGGATAATCTTTATTGTTTAACGAAATAACAATTGTAATGTTTTCAATACTTTCTTTGGCTCGCTTTGGACTAAATGCATTTCCAACTATAGCACCAGTAACACCAAATAATGACCCGCCAATTAAAGTCCCAACTCCTCCACCTTTAATGTGCGTTGTTCCATTGACTTTAACATCATAAGATATGATATCTGAAAACTTAAAAATGTATGGCGATTTGTTACCGAGCAACATAAACAAATGATTTTTATCATCTATTTTGATTATTGAGACAGTCCTATTTGCATAAAAAATCTTTGAGTATTTCATTTGCTCAAGTTTATCTGCTTCTTTTTGTTCGTCCTCTTCTTTTTGACGTTGTTGAATTAATTCTTGTCTTTCTTGTTCCTGGATTCTTTTTTCTTCCTCCCGAACATCTTTACTTAATCCCCATTCAACGATTTCGTTTAATGTCTTTTCAGAAAATAAAGGTGGCTTGTCACATCGCACGTAACATTTAGCACAAACATAATATCCATCTTTAGTTATTCTTCTTGCTCCATCTGCAAATCCACCACAAATTGAACATTTTGTTGGAGTAGTTGAAGGTACTATATTTGCCTCCTTCAAGTCAAAAATATTTTGATCGTTTTTATTTTTACTAAATAATCCCATAATCACTCCTAATTTTATATCTTTAATTATATGGCTCTGTTTAAAAGATTTAAAGTACATAATTGACCATCAGATTCACTACTGAGCAAAAACTGGAAAAGCATCATTCAAAGCATTCGTAATCTGTCTGCGAGTTATTGGATGAGATTTGGAAATATATTTAGCTACTTTATCCATCATCTGCTTCCCAGTATTTCTATGATTGAATCTGTATTCCTGTTTCCCAAAAACAATGGCAGATCTATCTTTCTTGCACCATGGTAAATGCCGATGATATTGTTCTTGATGCCACCAACAATAGTATTCAGCCAATAGAGTCTATGATCATCCTTGTAGTAATCTATCTTCTCATTTACTACTGTGATTCTATCTTTCATGATATTGAATGTTGTTCCGTACCGCAGCCCTGATGTCCTGATTCTTTTGATTTTGATCCGATATATGCTACATCTGCTTCATAGAACATGTTATCCAGTATCTTTTCTGAATTGCATTTTGTCATTAATACTAAAGAAATTTCTTAACTTTTTTGAATCAAGTGGTCAATTATGTAAAAAATAAGGATATTTTCATATCCTTATTCGTTAGCGTTAAGTGTCTTATCCAATGTAAAGTTGGAACTTTTTGAACAACTGATTTATATGCCTTGTCCAGTGTTAAGTTGGAACTATTTGCAACTTTTTAGGACTTTATCCACTATTAAGTTGGAACTTTTTCTAAATTTTTCCAGTTCTTGTCCAATGTTAAGTTGGCATATCCGGTGTAAAGTTGGAATTTAACATTCAGTGTCAACAAATCATAGATGTAATACACGTTCTTTGATTTCTTGTGTTCTACCTTGGTTCCAGAACT
>CAKRVX010000024.1 GCA_934409175.1 uncultured Blautia sp. | reverse complement strand
CTCCTCTCTGGTAAATTGTATATCAGTATGATATACTCACCGTGAAAATTACAGTTATAAATTATATACTATTTGAGATAGGATGAAAAGAGGATAGTGGATAAAAATTCTCAAGTATCTCAAAAACAAAAATAACAAACTGCATCAATCATAAAGATATTGTGTGCGAAGGAGGAGAAAAATATGCAGGAAGTGTATGTAAACGGTGAGGAATTTGACAGCGTGGAGGATGTCTGGGATTATCTGAAGGATGAGCTTGGGCTGGAAGCGGAAGATGTCGGCGGGCTTTATGATGCTCTGACAGAATTAAGTGATGATACAAAGATTACCATGGATATGTCTCAGGTTACAGATGACAGTCTTCTGGATGCCATGGAGCATATGGCAGAGGTGATGGAAGAAGCAGCAGGAGAAAGCGATTACCTGGAAGTTTCCTGTGTGGAATAATTATAATGTAAAAACAGAAGAATCCCCTGGAGAATAATATCACAGAGATATTATTTTTCAGGGGATTTTCAATGCGTCTTATTTGCCAAGAGAATACAGGTCCTCATAAAATTCAGGATAAGAGATTTTTACACAGTCTCCGTCTTTGATAGTGAGAGGACCGTCACAGATTGTACCTGCCACTGCAAAGGACATGGCAATGCGGTGATCCAGGTAAGAATTGATCTCTGCACCATGCAGTGGTTTGCCACCCTGAATGATCATGCCGTCGTCTGTAGCTTCGATATCAGCACCCATGCGCTTCAGCCCCTCAGTTACAACTGCGATACGGTCAGATTCTTTGACTTTCAGCTCCTGTGCATCCCTGATCACAGTAGTTCCCTCTGCAAAAGCTGCCATTACAGCGATCATCGGCAGTTCATCAATCAATGCAGGAATAATGGAACCGCCAACAGTAGTACCATGGAGACTGCTGGTGCGAATCAGCAGGTCGGCAGTAGGTTCTCCGTCGTTGTTTACATTCAGCAGGGTAATATCAGCACCCATATTCCGGCATACGCGGAGCATACCGTCTCTGGTGGGGTTGATACCTACATTTTTCAGAAGAATTTCACTTCCCGGAGTAAGAAGTCCTGCCGCGATAAAGTAAGCAGCAGAGGAAATATCTCCCGGAACCCGGATTTCCCTGGCGTTTAATATGGGTTCCGGATCAATAGAAGCGGTGGTTTCTCTGGAAGTTACCTTTGCTCCGAAATAATTTAACATAATTTCTGTATGATTTCTGGAAAGCACAGGTTCTGTTACGCTGGTGATGCCATCTGCATACATACCTGCCAGAAGCACACAGGACTTTACCTGCGCAGATGCAACCGGAGACTGATAATGAACTGCGTGTAATGGTCTGCCGTTGATACGAAGAGGTGCACAGCCATTGCCTTTTATGCTGGTAATGTCAGCACCCATGGAAAGAAGGGGGGTCATGATCCTTTTCATAGGACGGGACTGAATGGAAGCGTCTCCGTTTAATTCACTGACGAAATTCTGTCCCGCCAGAATACCGGAGATCAGTCTGGTAGTGGTACCGCTGTTGCCCACATCCAGAATGTCAGAAGGAGCACTTAATCCGTGAAGTCCTTTTCCGTGTACCAGAATCTCTGAATCATTTCTTTCGATTTCGATTCCCATTTTACGAAAACAGGAGATAGTGGAGAGACAGTCAGCTCCTTCCAGAAAATGGGTGATCCTGGTAGTGCCCTTTGCTAAAGAGCCGAACATGACCGCTCTGTGGGATATGGATTTATCGCCCGGGACAGTCAGTTCGCCCCGGAGATTTGTCTGTTTTTTAATTTCCATTTGTCAATACCTACCGTTCATATACAATATAATTTCGCTTTTTCAGGAGTGCAGCTCCCTTTTCCATAGAAGTTCCATCGTAGAACTCGATTTTAAGAACACCTTCTTCGAACTCACGGTTGTGGATAATGCCGATATTCTTGATACTGATCTTTTCCATTGCCAGTATGGTGGCGATGGTAGCGATTCCACCGGCTTCATCTGCGATATCCAGATAAAGAACATAAGCCTTCTTCAGCAGTCCGTTATCAACCACATCAATGGAATCCCTGTAATCTCTGGAATTTGCAAACATCTGATAAAGACTCTCGGAATCCTGATTGTCCACAAAGCATCTGATCTGGATCAGAAGACGGATGTAGTCATCCAGTACATTGGAAATATTCTGATTATTCTCTACGCAGATCTGCTCCCACATGACAGGAGAGGAAGAAGCGATACGTGTAATATCACGGAAACCTCCTGCTGCAATAGTCTTCATATATTCCTGATCATTGTCCAGCATGCTGACCAGATTGACCAGTGCAGAAGCGATGATATGAGGAAGATGGCTGACTCCGGCAGTGATAAAATCGTGTTCTTCACTGGTAAGCACCATAGGGATGGCACCCAGAGAAGAAATGATCTCTGTGAAATCTGTAAGCCGGTCAAGAGGAACTTCTCCGCCGGGAGTAATAATATAATAAGCATTCTCGATAAGCCGGTCACTGGAAGCTTCGAAGCCTGTCTTCTCAGAACCTGCCATTGGGTGTCCGCCGATAAAACGATCCTCCATACCAAGACGCTGTACTTCTTTATGAATAATTCCCTTGACACTTCCTACATCTGTCAGAATAGTGTCCGGTCCCAGATTCTCCTTAAAATATTCGAGATATTGTACATTGTATTCCACAGGTGCACACAGAAAAATATAATCACAGTTTCTGAAACGCTCATCGTGTGCTTCACAGACAGCATCGATCATGTTGCTGCCTACTGCTGTGGCAAGAGTCTCACGATCCTGGTCATAAGCCAGAATGCGATAATCGTCATGGTATTTCCGGATGGCTTTGGCGATGGATCCGCCGATCAGTCCCAGACCGATAAAACCGATGGTTTTCATAATGATTTAGCATCCTTTCAGGTTACATATTAATAATCCGTTACTTATTTTAATGGATGGGGAGGGAAAAGTCAATCAGTCCGGACACTTTTATGCTTAAATAATTTAAAGTGATACAGTGCATGCGGATAAATTAAGAAATTTATCGAAAATGCTTATAAGAATCTGGAAACATAATAAAAAAAGTTGTTAAAATTATATAAAATACTTGAAAATTACAAAAAAATTTAGTAAAATATGGACATATCAGACAAACAGGGAGGTATTACAACATGGATGTATTTAGAACTGACCGAATCAGAAATGTAGTCCTTTTAGGTCACGGGGGCGCTGGCAAGACTACACTGGCTGAGGCAATGGCTTATCTGGCAGGCATGACAAGCCGTCTGGGTAGAGTAGAAGACGGAAATACTGTCAGCGACTATGACAAAGAAGAGATTAAGAGACATTTTTCCATTTCCACTACATTGATCCCTGTACCGTGGGATAAGGTAAAGATCAATGTGCTGGATACCCCTGGATATTTCGACTTTGTTGGAGAAGTAGAAGAAGCAGTAAGCGCAGCAGATGCAGCAGTTATCGTAGTTTCTGGTAAGGCCGGTGTTCAGGTAGGAACACAGAAGGCATGGAATTTATGCGAGAAATATAAACTTCCCAGAATGATCTTCGTAACGGATATGGATGTGGATGATGTCAGCTACCGTAAAGTTGTGGAACAGCTCACAGAGCTTTATGGAAAGAGGATTGCACCTCTTCATTTCCCAATCCGTGAAGACGGTAAATTCGTAGGCTATGTAAACGTAGTAAAACAGGCCGGAAGAAGATACATAGATAAAGGAAAGAAGGAAGAATGTGAGATTCCTTCCTATCTGGACGAATATCTGGAGAAATATCATGACATCCTGATGGAATCCGTAGCAGAGACAAGTGAGGAGTTCATGGATCGTTACTTTGAGGGCGATACTTTTTCTGTGACAGAAGTTTCCGCAGCACTTGCCATGAATGTACAGGAAGCATCTATCGTACCTGTATGTATGGGTTCACCGATCAACCTTCGGGGCGTATCCAACCTTCTGGATGATATCTGTGGATATTTTCCAAGTCCGGATAGACGTTCCTGTAATGGAATCGCACAGAAGACAAATGAGATTTTCGAGGCAAATTATGATTTCACCAAGGTAAAATCCGCTTATGTATGGAAGACCATCGCAGATCCGTTCCTTGGCAAATATTCTCTTATCAAAGTATGCTCCGGTGTTATCAAATCCGATGATACCTTATTAAACGTAGAGAAAGGTGAAGAAGAACGTCTGAATAAGTTGTATGTTCTGGAAGGTTCCAAACCCATAGAGGTTCCTGAACTTCATGCCGGTGATATCGGAGCCATTGCGAAATTAAACAGTGTGCAGACAGGTGACAGCCTTGCCACAAAGGCAAATCCGATTCTTTATCCGAAAGCGATTATTTCCACCCCGTATACCTGCAAGAGATTTAAAGCAGTAAAGAAAGGGGATGAAGATAAGATTTCTCAGGCACTTGCCAAGATGATGAGTGAAGATAAGACTCTCCGCGTGGTAAATGACAGCGCGAACCGTCAGAGTCTTCTTTATGGAATCGGTGACCAGCATCTGGATATTGTTGTAAATAAACTGAAAGAACGCTATAAAGTGGATGTAGAACTGAGCAAACCGAAGGTTCCGTTCCGCGAGACTATTCGCAAGAATTCTGATGTAGAAGGAAAACATAAGAAACAGTCCGGTGGACATGGACAGTACGGACACGTTAAGATGCGCTTTGAGCCATCAGGTGATCTGGAGACACCTTATGTATTCGAACAGGTTGTAGTCGGCGGTGCAGTTCCGAAGAATTACTTCCCGGCAGTTGAGAAAGGTCTGCAGGAATGCGTATTAAAGGGACCTCTGGCAGCATATCCTGTAGTTGGCGTGAAAGCTACGTTATATGATGGATCCTATCATCCGGTAGATTCCTCTGAGATGGCATTTAAGATGGCAACTATCCTGGCATTCAAGAAAGGTTTTATGGATGCTTCTCCGGTTCTTCTGGAGCCAATCGTATCCATGAAAGTAATCGTTCCTGATAAATATACAGGTGATGTTATGGGAGATCTGAATAAACGCCGCGGCCGTGTTCTGGGCATGAATCCGGATCATCAGGGAAATACCATTATCGAAGCAGATGTACCGCAGCTTGAAATTTACGGATACTCAACAGATCTTCGTTCCATGACAGGCGGAAGTGGAGAATTCTCCTATGAATTCGCACGCTATGAACAGGCTCCGTCTGACATCCAGGCAAAGGAAATCGAGGCAAGAGCAAGTAAAGTTGACAAAGCAGACGAATAAATTTTTCAACAGGAAATGATACAGACAGGACATTTGGGGATGAAAATCCCCCAGATGTCCTTTTTTTCGCATAAAACAGGCATTACAGTCAAACGTTACGTTGACAAACCGCTGTCATTGAATTAAAATGAACTTACTGTAAAAGTCCTGGACAGGCACTTTTATAATTAGTGATGTCTGTGTTGGCAGACATTTCCGTAAATGTTGGAGGAATCATAGAAATGAAATACTTGTTTAAAAAGATCGAGCCAAAGTGGCAGGCGAAATGGGAAGAAAGTAAAATCTTCGAGGCCAAAGATAACAGTGATAAACCTAAATTTTATGGCCTGGTAGAGTTTCCATATCCGAGTGGAGCAGGTATGCACGTAGGACATATCAAAGCATATTCCAGCCTGGAGGTTATTTCCAGAAAACGTCGTATGGAAGGATATAATGTACTTTTCCCTATCGGATTTGACGCATTCGGTCTTCCTACAGAGAACTATGCAGTAAAGACAGGAACACATCCACGAATCATTACAGATGAGAATATCAAGAAATTCTCCAACCAGTTAAAGAAGGTAGGCTTCTCTTTTGACTGGAGCCGTGTGATCGATACTACAGATGAAGATTACTACAAATGGACACAGTGGATCTTCCTGAAAATGTTTGAGAAAGGTCTTGTATTTAGAGACAGAACACTGGTTAACTACTGCCCGCACTGTAAAGTAGTCCTTTCCAATGAGGACAGCCAGGGTGGTAAATGTGATATCTGCCACAGTGAAGTTGTCCAGAAATCCAAAGATGTATGGTATTTGAGAATCACTCAGTATGCAGATAAACTTCTGGAGGGTCTGAAAGATGTAGACTATCCGGAGAACGTAAAACAGCAGCAGATCCACTGGATCGGTAAATCCAAAGGTGCTTTCGTTAATTTCGACGTTGACGGAATTGATGAGAAACTTGAAATCTATACAACCAGACCGGATACGCTGTTCGGTGTAACTTTCATGGTAATCGCACCGGAGCATCCGATCATTGACAAATATGCAGATAAAGTTACAAATATGGACGAAATCGTTGCATATCGTAACGAATGTGCTAAGAAAACAGAGTTCGAGAGAACACAGCTTGTAAAAGATAAAACAGGTGTCAGAATCCAGGGCCTTGAGGGTATCAACCCGGTTAACGGTAAGAAAATCCCAATTTACATTGCTGACTATGTAATGATGGGCTATGGTACAGGCGCCATCATGGCAGTACCGGCTCATGACCAGCGTGACTATGACTTCGCTAAGAAATTCGGCATCGATATTATCGAAGTTATCAAGGGTGGAGACATCTCCAAAGAAGCTTACACAGGCGACGGTGAGATGGTTAACTCCGAATTCCTTAATGGATATACAAAGAAGAAAGATTCTATCGAGCGTATGCTGGAAGAACTGGAGAAGAAAGGTATTGGTAAAGCAGGTGTTCAGTACAAGATGAAAGACTGGGCATTCAACCGTCAGAGATACTGGGGCGAGCCAATCCCGCTTATCCACTGCCCGAACTGCGGTGTCGTAGCAGTTCCGGAAAACGAACTTCCGTTGCGTCTGCCGGATGTAAAAGATTTCGAACCAGGTGAAGACGGACAGTCTCCACTTGCAAAGATTGACTCCTTTGTAAACTGCACATGCCCGAAATGTGGTGCTGCAGCGAAGCGTGAGACAGATACTATGCCTCAGTGGGCAGGATCTTCCTGGTATTTCTTAAGATATACAGATCCGCATAATACAAATGCACTGGCAGATATGGATAAACTGAAATACTGGATGCCGGTTGACTGGTACAACGGTGGTATGGAGCATGTTACCAGACATATGATCTACTCCAGATTCTGGCATCATTTCCTGTATGATCTTGGTGTAGTAAACACACCGGAACCATACGCAAAACGTTCTATCCAGGGACTGATCCTCGGACCGGACGGCGATAAGATGAGTAAATCCAAGGGCAACGTAGTAGATCCGCTGGATATCGTAGAAGAATACGGTGCAGATACCCTTCGTACCTATGTACTGTTCATGGGTGACTATGGCGCAGCAACTCCGTGGAGCGACAGCTCTGTAAAAGGCTGCAAGAAGTTCCTTGACCGTGTTGCAGGTCTGACAGATATCCTTTCCGAAGAATCTGTATCTGATGAACTGGAGATGAAACTCCACCGTACCATCAAGAAAGTTTCTTCTGATATCGAGAACCTGAAATTCAACACAGCAATTGCCAGCCTGATGGCACTTCTCAATGAGATCACTGCAGAAGGACATTTAAGCAAAGACGACCTTACCATTTTCATCAAACTGCTCAGTCCGTTTGCACCTCATATCTGTGAGGAAATCTGGGAATTTATCGGAGGAGAAGGCTTACTGGCAGTTTCCGAATGGCCGAAATACGATGAAGGCAAGACAATTGCCAAGACCGTTGAGATTGGTGTACAGGTAAATGGTAAAGTAAGAGGAACCATCGTAATTCCTACAGACTGCGAGAAAGAAAAAGCATTCGAGATCGCCAAAGCTGATGAGAGAGTAGCTTCTTTCCTGGAAGGTAAGAACCTTATCAAAGAAATTTATGTACCGAATAAGATTGTTAACTTTGTTGCGAAATAACAAATGTAAATAACTCAACATTCCTGAAAAGTTTGTATTGCGTATCTTAAGGAGAATGTTGAGTAAAATTACATATTGTGAGGGAGAAAAGATATGAATATGAAAAAGAAATGTATCGCAGTGGGACTTGTCGTTTGTCTGTTTGCTGGAACGGGTGGTGTTGTTGCAAGTGCAGCAGAAAGCGGATTTTCAAGTAAAGAGGATGTTATGTCCAAGTATGTGGAAGGAGTTCAGGAGGGAGATTTTTACAAAGCTCAGTCGGCATATGCTATTGAAAATTATGTGGATCATTTTAGCCTGAAAAAATATGCAGACAGTATAAGAGCATATGGTCCAGATTCTATGAAAGAAATTCCTGTTATTGGAGACATGACTAGAGAAATCAATATTGAAAATCGCAAAAGTGCTATTACGGATACGATTCGCAAACATTATCTGATTTTTACTAATTCACCGGTAATTATGTCAGAGGATGGTTATCAGATGCATACATTTACGGAAGAAGATGATATATCAGAATATCTGTCAGAGTCGTTTACAGATGATGACAGGGAGTCATTAGACAGTATCAGACTGTTAGGATATGTAGATCCGGATTATATGAATACTGCATTAAGTGAAGATGGTTTTGATTTCAGCGATAAGATAAACTTAATACTTGAGAGAGATGCAAATATATATGGTGCTGATGAAGCGGATTCTGTAGTTGGATATTTGGAAAACAATGAAGGCACATATCTTCTGTTTATGGAATGCGTGCGATATGGGGATGAATGGTATGCGTTAAAATATTCTTCTCCACAGGCGTCCATTACAGGTATTTCTGTAAAATACGCAGGTCTGATGCCTGCTGCAGATTCTGAAGAAGCTGCATTGGACATAAGTGCAATATCAGAGCATTTGTATCATTAATCATATAATAAGACGAAAGCCACAAAAAGATTCTTTATGAATTTTAGATATTTTATTTAAAGCAGGTATTGTAAAATACCTGCTTTTTTAGCATAAAAGTTTTCAGATATTATTTAATCTTGTTTCTACAGACGTAATTTTATAATACCTTCGTAGTCCATTTGCTGCAGTCCCATACCTGGGACACCACATCCTGATAGAATTCCGGCTCATGGCAGATCAGCAGGATACTTCCCTTATATTCGATGAGAGCCTGTTTTAATGCTTCCTTGGCATCTACGTCCAGATGGTTGGTAGGCTCGTCCAGAAGGAGAATATTTGTCTCTTTATTAACCAGTTTGCACAGACGGACCTTAGCCTGCTCGCCTCCACTTAAGACTCGGACCTGGCTTTCGATATGTTTGGTAGTCAGTCCGCATTTTGCCAGAGCGGAACGCACTTCATACTGGGTATAGGAAGGAAATTCCGCCCAGATCTCATCAATACAGGTTGTTTTATTATCCCCTTTTACTTCCTGTTCGAAATATCCGATCTGCAGATTATCACCCAGCTCACGGGAACCTTTCAGAGCGGGGATCAGCCCCAGGATACTTTTTAACAGAGTTGTTTTTCCGATACCGTTGGCACCCACCAGCGCAATTTTGTTTCCACGTTCCATAGTAAGGGAGAGTGGTCTGGAGAGAGGCTCTGTGTATCCGATGACCAGATCCTTTGTCTCAAAGATCAGTTTTCCGGGTGTTCTGCCGTATTTGAAATGAAACTCCGGTTTGGGCTTCTCTGCTGCAAGTTCGATCACATCCATCTTATCCAGCTTTTTTTGTCTGGACATAGCCATGTTTCTGGTGGAAACCCTCGCTTTGTTTCGGGCTACAAAATCCTTTAATTCGCTGATTTCCTGCTGCTGGCGACGGTAAGCTGCTTCGAGTTGTGCTTTTTTTACTTCATAGACTTCCTGAAAGTGATCATAATCGCCCACATAGCGGTTCAGTTCCTGGTTTTCCATGTGATAGATCAGATTGATGACGGAATTCAGGAAAGGAATATCATGGGAGATCAGGATAAATGCATTTTCATAGTCCTGCAGATAGCGTTTCAGCCATTCAATATGTTCTTCGTCAAGGTAGTTGGTAGGTTCGTCCAGAAGAAGAATGTCTGGTTTTTCCAGAAGAAGTTTGCCAAGCAGAACCTTGGTTCTCTGACCACCGCTTAACTCTGTAACATCACGATCCAGTCCGATATCCAGCAGTCCCAGTGCCCTGGCAACTTCGTCTACCTTCGCATCGATCACGTAGAAGTCATGCATGGTGAGAGTATCCTGAATGGTTCCCAGTTCTTCCATCAGTTTTTCCATTTCTTCAGGAGAAGCGGTACCCAGGGAATCGCAGATGGAGTTCATGCGTTCCTCCATCTCAAACAGCCAGGAAAAAGCAGATTTCAGTACATCCCGGATGGTCATGCCCTGAGACAGAACGGAATGCTGATCAAGATAACCGATACGGATATTTTTGGCCCATTCGATCTTGCCTTCATCCGGCATTAGTTTGCCTGTGACAATATTGAAAAATGTGGACTTGCCTTCGCCGTTGGCCCCGACCAGCCCGATATGCTCGCCTTTTAAAAGGCGGAAAGACACATCATTAAAGATGGCGCGGTCGCCAAATCCGTGTGTCAGGTGTTCTACATTCAAAATACTCATAAGTAATCTCCTCAAATAGTGGTTTTATAGTTCTATACTTCAGTAACATCTTTAAGAGACGGCTTTGCCATCAAAGAATAATTGGTATAATATACTACGAATCCAGGTTTGGAACCTGCCGGTTTTTTGACCTGTTTTTTCTGAATATAATCAATCTCAACCTTCGGGGCTGTACGGCCTTTGGAGTAGTAAGCAGCCAGCTGTCCTGCAATTTCGAAGATGTGATCCGGGAGTTCCCCATCTTTGGATTTTACTACTACATGGGAACCTGCCATTTTCTTTGCGTGGAACCACCAGTCATTGCCTGTGGCAAATTTAAAGGTCAGTTCATCATTCTGGAAGTTGTTTTTGCCTACATAAATATCATAGCCATCGGCAGTGACATAATGGAATGGCTTGGATTTTGCCTGCATTTTCTGACCTTTCCTACGGTCATAATGCTTTTTGATATAGCCATACTCCATAAGTTCTTCCTTGATCTGCGCCAGGTCACTTTCGACCAGAGCGATATCCAGGGCATTTGCAACAGATTCCAGATGATCGATCTCGCTGCGTGTATCTGCGATCTGTTCGGTAAGAGCCTCTTCCGTACGTTTCAGTTTGCCGTATTTGTCGAAATATTTCTTGGAATTCTCAGCCGGGGTCATGGTCGGATCCAGCGGAATTGTGATTTCTTCATTGGTATAATAATTCAGGGCTTTAAAAGATTTACATCCTTCTTCCAGACCATATCCGTAGGTATTGATCAGTTCACCGTATACTTTATATTTATCTTTTTTTGTGGTATCTTTCATCTGTTTTTCCTGAAGATTCAGTTTCTTACGGTTACGCTCCAGGGCAGTCTGTACGATCCTTCGAAGATCCGAAGATTTCTGGTGAATGCGGGTGAGGGTATTTTTCGTTGCATAATAAGTTTCCAGCATAGCGGAAACACTCTCAAACTCTACTGTGTGGTATTCCGGTCCGTACTGCTGGAATGGAAAAACACCATACTCCACGGGTTCCTCGCCGCGGTAAACGATGTTCGGGGTAAAATCACCTTCTTTTACCTGATCCATCAGCCGGCAAAAGGTATGATAAAGATGAATGCATGCTGTTTCATTCAGAGACTGTGCAGCGTCACTGCCATCGATGGAAGCACGGAAACACACCTCTTCAGCGACAACAGGACTGATACCGGTGAGAGAAGAGTACACAGCTTTTGAAATATTGCAGGGTTTATTGCAGACTGTATTGATAAAATCCTCTTCGCTGACAGTCAGCGGATCCAGCTTATCCTGTGTATGGGGAATGAAATATTCTCTTCCTGGCAAGACCTCTCTTACAGAACTCATATGGGAAGAAACATGTTTGATACTGTCCAGGATCATTCCCTTATCATCGCAGAAGATAATATTGCTGTGTTTACCCATCAATTCCATGATCAGAACTTTCTTGCAGGGATCCCCCAGCTCATTAAGATGCTCCAGTTCAAACTCTACAACTCTCTCCAGTCCTGGCTGCCGGATTCCTGCAATCCTTGCACTGCCGATATGCTTACGCAGCAGCATACAGAAGTTCGGCGCAGTCAGGGGACTTACTTTGTTCTTTTCTGTAAAGTAGATCAAAGGCAAAGAAGCACTGGCACTAAGCAAAAGCCGACACTGCCCCAGAGCTCCCTTTCCGGTGATCAGAAGCTCATCCGCCTCCGGCTGCGCAATTTTATTAAACCTTCCTCCATCCAAAAATCTGTGCAGCTCCCTGACCATAGCCGCAATAGTAACACCATCAAACGCCATAAAAAAACACTCCTAACTCTATATATGATTTATGGTAAAAAGCCTGCCGTCCGTGCTCTATCGGGGCAAGTCACACGCAGCCCGGAGCTCTATAAAAAAGCCCGAGGGGTGTCCAGAGGGGACGCGGCTTTGCGTTTCCTTTGAAAGTATATCATATACCTTCCTTTCATATCAACATCAACGAAAAAATATTTGACGTTCCATTAATAATGAACTATAATAAATCTGTATGTAAATTTCAAAACAATTAAATTTGCAATTAATTGACAACCAATTTAAAGACCCGCAAAGAGAGAAAACCATATGATAAAAAGCATGACTGGTTTCGGCCGTGCAGAGGTCGTCACCGATGAAAGAAAAATTACCATCGAACTGAAATCTGTCAACCACAGATATCTGGATCTCAGCATTAAAATGCCGAAAAAACTCAGCTTCCTGGAAGGTGCCATCCGAAATCTGATGAAAACTTATATCCAGCGAGGCAAAGTAGATGTATACATCACCTACGAAGATTACACCATAAATAATGGAGCACTTAAATATAACAAAGAACTGGCAGGTGAATATCTTACATATCTCAGGCAGATTCAACAGGATTTCGGACTGGATTTTGACATTAAAGTCAGTACCTTGTCCAGATATCCTGAAGTATTCATAATGGAAGAACAATCTGTAGACGAAGAAACACTCTGGAGTTATCTGGAGGCTCCGCTCCGTGAAGCATGTGAGAAATTTGTACAGACACGTATACAGGAGGGCAGAAATCTGGAGAAAGACCTGGTAGAGAAACTGGATGGTCTGGAAGAGAAAGTCCTGAAAGTAGAAGAACGTGCTCCGGAAGTGGTGAGTGCTTACAGAGCCAAACTGGAAGCAAAAGTTGCAGAACTTCTTGAGGACACTCAGATTGACGAAAACAGAATCGCATCCGAAGTGATCCTTTACTCTGATAAGATATGCAATGACGAAGAAACCGTCCGTCTTCACAGCCATATAAAAAATATGAAGAAGATGATCACTACAGAAAATGATGGTGTAGGACGTAAGCTTGATTTTATGGCTCAGGAAATGAATAGGGAAGCGAACACCATTCTGTCCAAATCGAACGATCTGGAAACATCCGATATAGCAATCGACCTGAAGACAGAGATAGAAAAGATCAGAGAACAGATCCAGAATGTAGAATAGAGGGACAAAAAGTGGCTAAACTGATCAACATTGGTTTTGGAAATGTAGTAAATTCACAGAAGATCGTGGCTGTGGTCAGCCCGGATGCAGCACCTGTAAAACGTATGGTGCAGAGTGTCAAGGGAACCCGGTCACTGATCGATGCAACGCAGGGAAGGAAAACGAAAGCTGTTATTGTCACATCTGATGATTACCTGGTGCTCAGCGCACTGCAGCCTGAAACCATCGCACGCAGATTTGCAGAAATATATGATTATGAGGATAAGGGAGAGGTCCATGAGTAAAGGAATTTTAGTTGTGGTTTCCGGATTTTCAGGAGCTGGAAAAGGTACAGTGATGAAACGTCTTCTGGAAAAGTATGACGATTACGCACTGTCCATTTCTGTGACAACAAGGAATCCCCGTCCGGGAGAAGAGGACGGCAGAGAATATTTTTTCCGTAAAAGGGAAGAATTTGAGAAACTGATCGAAGAGGATGCACTCATTGAATATGCACAGTACGTAGAGAACTATTACGGTACTCCACGTTCCTATGTGGAAGAACAGCTTCAGGCAGGCAGAAATGTGATCCTTGAGATCGAGATTCAGGGTGCCATGAAAGTGAAAGAGAAAATTCCGGAAGCATTGCTGGTATTTGTTACACCACCTACAGTGGAGGAACTGGAGAGAAGATTAAAAGGCAGAGGAACTGAGACTGCCGAGGTTATCGCAGACAGACTTTCCAGAGCAAGTGAAGAGGCAGAAGGAATGAGTCAGTATGATTATATCCTGGTTAATGACACAGTGGAAGAGTGTGTAGATCATCTTCATCAGATCATCGTAAGCGAACACTCGAAAGCATCACGCAATGTGGAATTTATCGCAGATATTCAGAATCAGACAAAAGCATTCCGCAAATAAACATCAAAGAACAATATTTACCGCAGAAAATTTCATGCGGGATGAAAGGAGAAATATATATGATACATCCGTCTTATACAGAATTAATTGAAGCAATCAACACAAATAACGAGGACGACGATACTACGATGTCCGTAAACAGCCGTTATTCTCTGGTACTTGCCACAAGTAAACGTGCCCGTCAGCTGATCGCAGGTGCGAAACCACTGGTAGATGGTGCGGCAGGAAAGAAACCTCTTTCCATTGCAATTGATGAGCTTTATAAAGGAAAAGTAAAGATTCTTGCACCGGAGGAAGAATCCGGGGAGCAGACCGAAGAGAATGCTGCAGCAGTTGAAACTGCAGAGACTCCAGCAGAAGTGACAGCAGAGGAAACTGTGGAGAAAGCAGAAGACACAGCGACAGAAGAAGCATAAAAATAGTTACCGGGCACGGAGTGAACAGTAACTAAAAATAAAAGCCGGGAATGTGTCTGAAAATTACACAGATGAATTTTCAGATGCATTCTTTTGTATATAGGAGAATTTATGAAATTATTATTCGTATCATTAGGCTGTGATAAGAATCTGGTAGACTCAGAAGAGATGTTGGGACTTCTCACAGGAAACGGTTTTGAAATCGTAGATGATGAAACACAGGCGGATGTTATCGTAGTGAACACCTGTTGTTTTATCAACGATGCCAAGGAAGAAAGTGTCAACACGATCCTGGAGATGGCAGAGTATAAAAAAGAAGGAAGCTGTAAAGTTCTGATAGTCACAGGCTGTATGGCGCAGCGATATAAGAATGAGATCATCGAAGAAGTACCTGAGGTAGATGCAGTTCTGGGAACCACTTCTTATGGAGATATCCTGAAAGCTGTAAACGAAGCAATGGCAGGCAAACATTTTCAGGAATTTAAGGATATTGATTATCTTCCAGAGAAGCTTGGCAAACGTGTGCTGACTACAGGCGGTCACTTTGGATATCTGAAGATTGCAGAAGGCTGTGACAAACACTGTACTTACTGTATCATTCCGAAGCTGAGAGGTAAATTCCGCAGTGTTCCCATGGAACGTCTGGTGACTCAGGCGAAAGAGATGGCAGAAGAAGGCGTGAAGGAACTGATCCTGGTAGCCCAGGAGACAACTGTTTACGGTACAGATATTTATGGAAAAAAATCCTTGCATATCCTGTTAAAGGAATTATGTAAGATCAAAGGAATCCGCTGGATCCGTGTGCTTTACTGCTATCCGGAAGAAATTTATGATGAACTGATCCAGACCATCAAGGAAGAGAAAAAAATCTGTCATTATCTTGATCTTCCAATTCAGCATGCAAGTGACAGAATCCTGAAACGTATGGGAAGAAGAACTACCCAGGCAGAGCTGGTAGCCATCGTAAACAAACTTCGTCAGGAGATTCCGGATATCGTTCTTCGTACCACTCTGATTACCGGTTTCCCTGGAGAAACGCAGGAAGATCATGAAGAACTGATGGGATTTGTGGACGAAATGGAATTTGACAGACTGGGGGTATTTACCTATTCACCGGAGGAGGATACTCCAGCGGCCTCTATGCCGGATCAGATTCCTGAGGAAGTGAAAGAAGAGAGAAGAGACGAGATCATGGAACTTCAGCAGGAGATTTCCTATGATAAGGGCACAGACCGTATAGGACAGGAGCTGATGGTGATGATCGAGGGTAAGGTTGCAGATGAAAGTGCTTATATCGGAAGAACTTACGGAGATGCACCGAAGGTGGATGGATATATTTTCGTACAGACAGGAGAACTTCTGATGACAGGAGATTTCGCCAGAGTACGTGTAACCGGTGCACTGGAATATGATTTGATAGGAGAGTTGGCAGATGAATACACCGAATAAACTGACAGTTGCCAGAATGATCCTGGTACCTTTTCTGGTATTATTTATGCTTACAGGATGGGGAGGAGATGCGAATAAATATATCTCCCTTGCCATTTTTGTAGTAGCCAGTGTAACAGACTGGTTTGACGGCAAACTTGCCAGAAAGTATAATCTTGTAACAAATTTCGGCAAATTTATGGATCCGCTGGCGGACAAACTTCTGGTCTGCTCTGCAATGATCTGCTTTATTGAGCTGGATAAACTTCCGGCATGGTTTGTGATCATTATCATTGGCAGAGAGTTTATCATCAGCGGCTTCCGCCTGATCGCGGCAGAGAACGGAGTTGTCATTGCCGCAAACTACTGGGGCAAATTTAAAACAGTATCCCAGATGATCATGATCATTCTTCTTCTGGTCGATCTGGGAGGTGTCTTTGATATTCTTGCACAGATCTTTATCTGGATTTCACTGGCACTGACTGTGATCTCCCTTATTACTTATATATGGAAGAATAGAAGCGTTCTTTCCATGCAGGACTGATATGAGAGATCCTGACTGGGAAACAGTTGACGGAAAGGAAGAATAGCATATGATTACAGAACTGATATCTGTGGGAACTGAGATTTTACTTGGGAATATTGTAAATACGAACAGCGCATATCTGTCTGAGAAATGTGCACAGCTGGGGCTGGGGCTTTATTATCAGACAGTAGTGGGAGATAATCCGGAGAGAATGAAACAGGTGATACGTACAGCTCTGGATCGTTCAGATGTGATCATTCTTACCGGCGGCCTTGGACCTACAGAGGATGATCTCACAAAGGAGATCACAGCAGAGGTTATGGGCTTCGAACTGGTGGAGGATCCGCATTCGAGAGAACTGATGGAAGAATATTTAAAACAGTATGAAAAAAACAATCCACAGCGCCGTATCACAAAGAACAATTATAAACAGGCCATGGTTCCCAGGGATTGTATTGTGCTGGATAACCATAATGGCACAGCGCCTGGACTGATCATGGAGAAAAAAGGCAAGACTGCCATCCTTCTTCCCGGACCGCCAAATGAGATGAAACCAATGTTTGAAGAAGCAGTTTTCCCGTATCTTCGTAAAAAACAGCCGGAGATCATCTATTCCCAGATGGTGAAGATCAGCGGGATCGGTGAAAGTCAGGTAGCAGAAGAAATTCAGGATCTTATCGAAAAACAGACCAATCCTACCATTGCTCCCTATGCAAAGACCGGAGAAGTACATCTTCGTGTCACAGCCAAGGCAGAGGATGAGAAAGAGTGCCGTAAACTGATCAAACCGGTTGTAAAAGAACTGAAAAAACGTTTCGGCAGAAATGTATTTGCCACAGAAGAGAGTAAAACTCTGGAAGAAGCAGTAGTAGATCTGCTGAAAGAGAATGATCTGACCCTTTCTCTGGCAGAATCCTGTACAGGCGGTGCTGTAGCATCTCGTATCGTAGGTGTGGCAGGGGCATCCAACGTGCTGATGTGTGGATTTGTAACCTATACAAATCGTGCAAAGAGAAAATGTCTTGGTGTGAAAAAGAGCACTCTGCATACAGAAGGCGCTGTTTCAGCCAGATGTGCGAAAGAGATGGCGAAAGGCGGATGCAAGGCAGCGAAGACAGATGTATGTCTTTCTGTAACCGGTCTGGCAGGCCCTGGCGGTGGAACGAAAGAAACACCGGTAGGTACTGTGTTTATGGGATGCTGTTGTAAGAAAAAAACAGTAGTACGTGAGTTCCATTTCACAGGAAACCGCAGCAGGATCAGGGAACAGGCCACAGCACAGGCACTGACATTGATCCGGGATTGTGTACTGGATCAGATATCTGAAGAAAAGTAATAAGAGATAAATAAAAAATCCGGAAAAACATGAGTGACAGGCTTCCTGATTGCTTTCAGGAAAGATGCTCAGAATCTGTTTTTCCGGATTTTTTGTACCAGTACTTTCATGAAAATCAACGGATCATTTTCATAAGATTTACCACCCGGTCAAGACGCTGGACTTCCTCCGGGGATTTTCCGGCTTTCAGAACATCGATGATGGCAGAAATTTCACCGGAATTAAAACTCAGCCCGTTTTTTTTCCCCTGGGCGGCTGCACCCATAAGGAAAGGCAGCATTTCATTAATTCCTTTTGCACTTCCCTGGGAGGCAAAGTTCTGAAGCATATCAAGCTTCGCTTTGTCCATGCCTGCCAGTCTGGGATTGTTTCTCCAGTCTTCACTCATTCTCATTCTCCTTTCTGTCTTCTGACTGGTTCATGATCTGCAGCATCTGGACCATGACCATCATATTTACGATCTGGTCCAGTTTGTTTCTGCTGGAACCATAACAGAAACTTCGGATATCGTTTAATATTTCCACAGGTTCCCTTGAAGGAATGCTCATGGCACTAAGTTCCGGAGTATTTGTGCTGCTTCCGAAAATAGAAATTGTTTTTTTCAGTTCCATTGCTTTTTCATATACAGATAAGATCTGACGGCCGGATGCCGGAAGGTAAGGAATAGCAGCCTTGAGCATCTGTCCGTAATCTGAACTGACCATCTGATCCAGAGGTGTCTGGGAAATAAAATTCTGATCCATGGATTCACCCTCTAAAATCTATGATTTTTATTATCAGAATATGACGGGACAACAGGGTGTGACATATAATAAATTATAGAATTTCTATAAATGGTGGAGGAAAAATAATGAAAGAGAACAGGGAAAAACTTGTGATCGATGGAAATGCTTTTTATGAAATTGATCTGGAATGTGTAAGAGAAAAAGAACAGAAAAAAAGACAGATTCCCAACCGTTCTGATGGTCAGAAAAATACTTCCAAAAGGCAGAGGGATTAACCTCTGCCCATGGGAAATGTAAGAATCAGCATCCGCAGCCGTTATTGCCGCACAGAAGAAGCAGAACGATAATGATCCAGCAGCTGTCATTTCCGCATCCGCATCCATTGTTGCATCCCCAGCCGTTATTGCCGCACAGGCAGAGCAGGATGATGATCCAAAGGATATTGCAGCAGGAATTGTTTCCAAAAGAAAGGCCGCATCCATTGTTTCCACATCCATTGTCGCATCCGCAGCTGTTGTTATTACATCCGCATCCTTCATTACATCCACCGCAGTTTGTAGCAGCTAAATCACTCATGTTAAAATCCTCCAGATTTTCTTTACACTCTATCATATGAGGCAGAAGAAAATGTGTGACAGTCCACTGTCGCAGTTGATCTGAAATAGTAACGTTGAGAAAGGTGCTGACAGCAACGATTTGAATAAGAGTTGACACTAATATAAGGTTCTTGTATAATGAATGTAACAATTTTGTAATAACTGTAAAAGAAATGGAGAATAAATATGAAGAAACAGAGAAAATTTATATGGAAAGCCTTACTTCTGTTTGCAGTTTCCATTTTTGCAATGGGGTGTTTTCAGATATCGGCTGCAACGAAAACAGGATTTGTTACCAAAAGTGGTAAAACTTATTACATAAAGAAAGATGGGACGAAACAGAAGGGCTGGCTTACGCTGAATGGAAAGAAATATTATTTTAATAAAAGTACAGGAGTACAGCTGAAAGGCTGGGCGAAAGATTCATCAGGAAAACCTGTACGGTATTTCACAAAAGGCACCGGTTGCATGGTTACCGGTTTTATATCTGACAGCAAAGGCAATACCCGGTATTTTGATAAAAAAACCGGTCTTATGACCAGAGGCTGGCTGGAGAATGCCAAAGGTGAAAAATATTATTTTTACAGCGGCTCAGGAATAATGGCCAAAGGCTGGCTGGAGAATACCAAAGGACAGAAACGTTATTTCAGCAAGAAGACAGGTAAAATGTGTGTGAGCTGGGTAAAAGATTCCAAAGGAAACTGCCGGTATTTTAAGCGTTCCACAGGAATTATGTATACAGGACTTCAGAAAGTCGGAAACTACTATTATTATTTTTCAAAGACAACAGGTATCCGTTATCAGAAGGGCTTTGGTACAGTAGGAAAGAACAAATATTATTTTGATCCTGATACAGGAAGGATGAAGACAGGCTGGTTGGAATATACAGGAAATAAATATTATTTCCAGAGCAATGGGGTTATGCTGGTAAACACCGTCAAGGCTGTTGATGGCACTACTTATAAGTTCGACGGGGATGGCGTAGCGTCAAAAGTGGATTCAAACTACGTCGTAGAGGGAAAATACGTTAAGGTTTATGACGCCAAGAACGGAAAGTATTATTATATGGAAAAACAGTTCCTTGATCATCCGGGAATTGCAGACGGAAAAGTATCTGACCTGGAACTTCTGGCAGCTGTATGTGACGCGGAAGCCGGAGATCAGGGCCTTGTGGGAATGGAAGCAGTTGCACTTTGTGTTCTGAACTGTACTATCGACAAATATAAAGAATTTCCGTCAGAGATTCGTTATGTTGTATATCAGGGAAAACCAACCCAGTATGCTGTAGTTACGGATGGAGCATTGATCAAACGACTGAACGGAACAGGATGGGCAAGCAAGACAGTTGCATATGAAGCTGCGAAGAAAGCCATGAAAATTTTTGACGATTATGTAACTTCAGGTAAAAAGCGTGTATTAAGTGGATTTAGCACAAAGGATTTCAAATATAAATTCTTTATGACTCCTGCTGCGTTCTGGTCACAGAATCTGAACTTCAGCAAACTTAATTACGAGATCTACAAAGGACATGTATTCTTTGAAGACTGGATTTCAGGTTGATATTATGAATCCATATATTACGACTATTTTATGCGCTGCAGGTTTTATCCTGATCCTTGCAATTCTGATCCTGCGAAATGAACACCAGAGAAAGAAATATTTCTTAAGGATGATCCGCCGGATTTATGGACAGGTTCCTGACCGCGAGTATGAAGCTGGTGATCTGGAACGAATCTCTCATTATTACCAGAAAATCAAGGGTGATGGTTTTGTTATTGATGACATTACCTGGAATGACCTTGATATGGACAGGATTTATATGCTGCTGAACCAGACTGTCTCTTCGCCAGGAGAAGATGTACTTTATGCAATGCTGAGGAAACCGCTGTTTTCTCAGGAAGAAGTGGAGAAAAGAGAGAAGCTGATCGATTTTTTCAGCACAGATGTACAGAAAAGAGAAAAAATCCAGATGCTTTTATCCACAGTAGGTAAAACCAGGCTGGGCTCTCTGGCAGATACGATCTTCGCCATCAATGATGCACCGAAAGCATCTCTGGGGATCCATCTTGGAATGCTGGCTGCCATGGCTGTCAGTCTGGCAGTCCTGCCCCTTCTTCCAGTGTATGGATTTTTGCTTTTCATTGCACTGGGAATCATAAATATGGTTATTTATCAGGCTGGAAAAGATCATAAGATCATGGAGATTTATCTGGATTCTTTTGGAAGCCTTCTGCGAATGCTTACGGCAGCAGATGAGATGGAAACAGTTTCCTGGCCGGAAGTGAGCGGTCAGATGGAAGCGATACGAAGAGGGAAAAAAGCCTTCGCCGGTCTGCGAAAGAGAGCATTTTTCCTTACAGGTGCAAACAGCGGCACAGATGATTTCTTTCAGGCAATTCTGGATTATGTGCGTATGGTATTTCACATAGATATCCTGTTGTATAATTCTGTGCTGAAAGAGGTGCAGGGAAAAACAGATGTGATCATTGAGATGCTTGATGCTATGGGAGAACTGGATGCATGCATCAGCATTGCGTCATTTCGGGAAATCCTGCCTCTTAGCTGCAGACCGGAGTTCATTTCCGGACAGAAAGGACAGGCTGCAGACAAGGCAGAACTGCAGGTGGAGGATCTTTATCATCCGCTGATTGCGGAACCTGTGGCAAACAGCATGAGAGCTTCAGGAGGAATTCTGGTCACAGGATCCAATGCTTCAGGAAAGTCTACATTTCTGAAAAATATTGCCATCAACACGATTCTGGCGCAGACGGTATGTACCTGTACCTGCAGTAAGTACAGGACTCCTTTTATGAAGGTCATGACATCTATGGCATTAAGAGATGATCTTTCCGGAGGGGAAAGCTATTTCATGGTAGAGATCCGATCACTGAAAAGAATTCTGGATGAAAGTAAGAAACCCGAGCCTTTGCTGTGCATTATTGATGAAGTGCTCCGCGGTACGAATACCATAGAGCGTATTGCAGCGTCTTCAAGGATTCTTTATAATCTGGCAAAACCTCATGTCCTGCCTTTTGCGGCAACTCATGATATAGAACTTTCCTACATTCTGGAGGGAAGTTACAGTAATTATCATTTCTCTGAAGAGATTACAGACCATGAAGTGGTGTTTAATTACCTGTTGAAAAAAGGCAGGGCAACTACTCGAAATGCAATCCGGCTTCTGGATATGTTGGGGTATGACCCGGAACTTGTGAGGGCTGCAAAAGCAGCAGCAACAGAATTTGAACAGACCGGAATATGGGAACATATCTGCCCGAATGTCTGATATGGTAACTGATACGTTAATACTTTAAGTTGCTAAAAACAGATGGAATGTACCGGAAATTTCTTGACAAATAAAATCTGTGTTTGTATACTTGCAAGTATATGATATGAAAAAGCACAGATGGGAAAGAGTAACATAAGGAAAGCAGACAGAGAGCAGCCGGCAGGTGAGAGGCGCGT
Source organism: uncultured Blautia sp. (assembly GCA_934409175.1). Taxonomy (GTDB): domain Bacteria; phylum Bacillota; class Clostridia; order Lachnospirales; family Lachnospiraceae; genus Blautia_A. Next base: position 313 of record CAKRVX010000024.1, on the reverse strand, counting down.
GGGGAACTTATGTGAATACCTCCCGGAGCTCTGTACCGAACACTTCTGCACAGGAAGCTAAGTAGGCTGCAGCGGAGCGGCATCCGTTAACATGCTTAAGTAACAGAAGCTGTTTTACGTTACAGTACAGGCAGAATTGTTACTTATAGAGGCGGAGAATGCGAGTTCTCTGTAAATTTAGGTGGTAACGCGGGACCCGGTTCTCGTCCTAAACGGACAGGAACCGGGTTTAGTTATATTACGAGGAGGAAACAAACAATGACAGTTTGGGACGAGCTGAAAGCCCGTGGTCTGATTGCCCAGGTAACAGACG